>JBFGHG010000048.1:0-9937 GCA_041578395.1 Acidobacteriota bacterium | reverse complement strand
GCGCCCGGCAGGCGTTCGAGGAAGCCTACCGGATCGGCTACCGCCGCGGCACCAGCCTGTACAACCTGGCTTGCGGAGCTTCGCTGCGGGGCGAGGTGGAAGAGGCCTTCCGGCTGCTGGCCGAGGCGGAGGCTGCCGGCTTCCGGCTGGGCAGCTACCTGAAGGAGGACTCCGACCTGGACAACCTCCGCTCCGATGCGCGCTTTGAGCAGATCGCCGAGCGCTACCAGCGCGAGGAGCGCGAGCGGAAGATGGAGCGCAAGATGCGCAAGCGGAAAGAGAAGTCGGACCGATGAGCGGCCACCCCGTCATCCCGGTGGTGCGGCTGCTCGGACCTCCTCCTCGACCTGCTCGGCGACCCGCCGGAGAAAAGCCAGCTGCGCCTGTTGATCGCGCGTCAGCGGGCCGGTCCAGTCCATGACCTGCCCGTAGAGCAGGCGGGCTCGGCGGCGCAGTTCGCGGACCCGTTTCTCGAGCGCGTCCGGCTCGCTCTCTTCCGGGCGCGCTTCGATCAGGCGGGCCACCCATCGGTTGGCCCGCTCGTAGAGCGCCGCCAGCCGGCGCAGGCGCCCGGTCCAGGAGACCCGCTCCTCGAGCGCCACTCGAAGGCGCGGATCCTCTCGCACCTCCACCGGCTGCTCGGAGGCCTCCCCGCCGAGCTCGAGCCGGATCCGGTAGAGGCCGGGCGCCACCCAGGGCCCTTCCGGTCCGCGCCGGGGGCGCCCGTAGCGGTCGGGTTCTTCGCCGGCGGGGTCGCTCAGCCGGGGGTAGCGGAGGTTCCAGACGACCCGATTGATCCCCGCCTCCCCCTGGGCTTTCAGATCCGCGACCCGCTCTCCCGTGGCGTCGTGCACGCTCAGCCGGACCTCCTCGGACGGCTCGCGCAGGTAGTAGTCGATGATCGCGCCCGCCGGCGGGTTTTCCCCTTCGAAGACCATGTCGCCGGCCTGCGCCTTGGTGCGGCGGTAGCGGATCATTTCGGCCGGCTCCACCGAAAAGAGGTGCGCCGGCCGGGACAGCACCTCGTCGGTCAGCTCCTGCAGGGCGTTGAGGTTGTCCAGGATCCAGACTCCCCGCCCGTGCGTCCCCAGCACCAGGTCGTTGTCGCGCGGGTGCACCACCAGGTCGTTGACGGCGACGGTGGGAAGGTTGTTCTTCAACTCGATCCAGCGGCCGCCCCGGTCGGGCGAGACGAACAGGCCCAGCTCGCAGCCGGCGTACAGCACGCTCGGGTTGCGGGGGTCTTCGCGGACGGTACGGACCACCCGCCCGGCGGGCAGGCCCCCGGCGATCGAGGTCCAGCTCTCCCCGGCGTCCCCGGAGCGGTAGAGGTAGTTGCCGTAGTCGTCGTCGCGGTAGTGGTTTACGGCCACGTAGACGGTGTTTTCTTCGAAGCGGGACGCCTCGATCCCCGCGATCCAGGCTCCTTCGGGGAAGCCCGGCAGGCGCTGCTGCAGGTCGGTCCAGTCGCCGCCTCCGTTGCGCGAAACCGCCAGGCGGCCGTCGTCGGTGCCCACGTACAGCAGGCCCTGCTGGAAGTACGACTCGGCGATGGCCGTCAGTGTCGGCCAGTAGGGAATGCCGTCGTCCAGCGAGGGGGTGGAGGCGTCCGGCAGACTCCCCATGATCGGCAGTTCGTAGCGCTTCACGTCCCCGGTCAGCCGTCCCAGCGAGGTCCAGGAATAGCCCTGGTCGGTGGAGCGCCAGAGCCGGTCGGTGCCTGCGTACAAGACCTCGGAGTCGTGGGGCGAAATCAGCAGGGGGGCGTCCCAGTTGGCGTACGGCCGCGTGTTGCCCAGCAGCGGCTCCGGCTCGTCCGTCCCCCACACCTCCCAGTTGCGGCGGTTGGCGATGAAGCCGCGGTCGTTGCCCGGCAGGATGGTGCGCGTGTCCAGCGTCGGCAGGTGGACGCGCGTCAGACCCAGGTACTGCGACTCGACGTAGACGGTGTCGGGCCGGCCGGGGTCGACCAGGTTGAGGAAGCCGTCGCCCCCGCCCAGCCGCGTCCAGTCTTCGTTCAAGATCCCCTCGGAGCGGTAGGTGGCGCTGGGTCCCACCCAGCTGCCGTTGTCCTGCAGCCCGCCGTAGACCCGAAACGGGCGGGCCATGTCCACCGACACGCGGTAATACTGGCTCACCGGCAGCGACGCCACGAACAGCCAGGTCTCGGCCTGGTCGTAGGAGATGGCCAGCGCGCCGTCCGACGCCTTGATCAGGTGGCGGGAGTCGCGCGGGTCGACCCACAGGAAGCGGTCGTCCGAATGCACCGACTGGCGCGGCACGGTGAAGGTCTTGCCGCCGTCCGTCGAGTAGCTGAAGGAGTTCTCCATGTAGATCCGCTGGTCGTCGTTGGGGTCGACCAGGGGCTGGCTGGCGTACATCGGCCGCGGGTTCCAGTCGCTCATGAAGATCCAGCTCTCGCCGCGGTCCTCGGAGCGGTACAGGCCCGCCTTGCGCTCCTCGTAGGAGATCGAGGCGGTGTAGCGCAGGCCCTGCTCGACCGAGGCGTAGACGATGCGCGGGTCGCGGCGGTAGATCGAGATGCCGATGCGCCCGTAGTCCCCTTCCGGCAGTCCTTTCCGCAGCTCCCGCCAGCTGTCGCCCCCGTCGGTGCTCTTGTACAGGCCGCTGCCGGGCCCTCCGCCGTGAAAGCCGTATGCCTTGCGCTGGCGCTGGTAGGCGGCGGCGTAGAGGATCTCCGGGTTGGAGGGATCGATGGCCACGTCGGCCACGCCCGTCCGTTCGTCGACGTAGAAGACTTTCTCCCACGACCGGCCGCCGTCCGTCGAGCGGTACAGCCCCCGCTCCGGGTTGTCCCCCCACAGGTGGCCCATGGCGGCGACGAACACGGTGTCGGGGTCGTCCGGGTGCAGGGCGATGCGTCCGATGTGGCGGCTTTCGGCGAGTCCCATGTTCGTCCAGGTCTTCCCGCCGTCCGTCGACTTGTAGACGCCGTCGCCCCAGGAGGAGCTCTGCCGGTTGGCGCGCTCGCCCGTCCCCACCCAGACGATGTCCGGGTTCTTCGGGTGCACCGCGATGTCGCCCACCGAGTGCGTCCCCTCCCGTTCGAAGACGGGCTCGAAGGTGACGCCGTTGTTGACCGTCTTCCAGACGCCGCCGGTGGCCGAGGCGGCGTAAAAGACGTAGGGATCGCTCTCGACCACCGCCAGGTCCACGAAGCGCCCGCTCATGTTGGCGGGTCCGATGTTGCGGAACTCGAGCCCGCGAAGCGTTTCAGAGGTGGGCTGCCCCCACGCGACCGCCGCCGCCAGGAACAACCCCGGCAACCCCGCCAGATTCCAACTCCTCAAATGCATCACATCCTCCCTGTTTGAGGAGATGATGCCGTCCCCCCACCCCCAAGGCAACCCGTCCGCCCCCGGGACACCGTTTCGCGGGACCGGACACGGGGTCAACGCTATCGAATATCGTTTTTCGCGCCATCTCGATATTCGATAGCTGTGACCCCGTTCTGGAACACGACTTGCTGCAGTCAGGGCTGGAGGATGCAAGCGATGTCGTTGTTTTCGGATTTGCGCTTCGCCGTTCGGACTTTCGTTCGCAACCCGGGGTTCACCGCCGCCGCGGTGGTGGTGCTGGCGCTGGGGATCGGGGCCAATACGGCGATCTTCAGCGTGGTGCGCTCGGTGCTGCTCGAGCAGCTGCCGGTGGCCGAGCCGGAGAGGCTGTGCAAGATCTGGATCTCGAAGCCCGAAGGCCGGATCGAGGCCGCCCCGGTGTCCCTTCCCGACTTTCAGGAGTGGCGCCGCGAGCTGGACTCCTTTCAGACCCTGGGCGCCTATCCGGCCTTCTCGTTCCACGGGCTGACCCTGGCCGGCGCGGGCCCCGCCGAAGAGCTGAACACGGCCTACGTGTCGGGCGGCTACTTCGAAGCCATGGGGGTGCGACCCCTGCTGGGCCGGCTCTTCACCCTCGAGGACGACCAGCCGCCAGCCGCCGCCCGCAAGGTTGCCTTGAGCCACGCCTTCTGGCGGCAGCGCTTCGGGGGCGACCCCGGGCTGGTGGGCAGGACCCTGCGGCTGGACGGCGAGCCATGGGAGGTGGCGGCCATCCTCCCTCCCGAGTTCCGGTTGCCTCGTCCGGGAGTGCAGGTGTGGGCGCCGCTGCTGACGATCAGCCCCAGCCGCATCCCCCACCACATTCGCGACGTCCGCTGGCTGGAGGTGGTGGGGCGCCTCGAGCCGGGAGTCACGGCCCGGCAGGCGGGCGCCGAACTCGACTCGCTGCTGGCCCGCCTCGCGGACGACTTCCCCGAGACCAACCAGGGGTGGAATCGCTCGGTCATCCGGCCGCTGCGCGCAGAAATCGTGCAGGACGCGCGCCGCCCGCTGTGGGCGCTGTTCGCCGCCGTGGCGCTGGTGTTGCTCATCGCCTGCAGCAACGTGGCCGGCCTGCTGCTGGCGCGCTACCAGCAACGGGAGCGGGAGATGGCGGTCCGGGCCACGCTGGGGGCGGGACGCTGGAGGTTGCTGCGCCAGCTGCTGACCGAGGGCCTGCTGCTGGCGCTGGCGGCGGGCGGACTGGGCATCGTGCTGGCCCTCTGGTGCGTCGACCTGCTGAAGTCCTCGCCCGCGCTGGCCATTCCGCGCGCGCACGAAATCGGTCTGGACGGAAGCGTCCTGCTGTTCACCCTGGGGGCGTCGCTGGCGACCCTGGTGCTCTTCGGGAGCCTGCCGGCCTGGCGCAGTTCGCGGGTCGATCCCGGGAGCAGCCTGCGCGCCGCCCCGCGGGCGGGGGGCGGAGCCTCCTCCAGCCGGCTGCGCAGCGGCCTGGTCGTCGCCGAAATGGCGCTGGCCGTGGTGCTGGTGACCGGCGCCGGCCTGATGCTGCACAGCCTCTGGCGGCTGTCGGCGGTGGAGCCGGGTTTCTCGCCCGAGCGGGTGCTGGCCGTCAAGCTGACCATTCCCACCTGGAAGTACCCTGATCGTGCCGGCTACCTGGCCTTGCACGAGCGCTTCCTGGAAGCCTTCCGCTCCCTGCCCGGGGTGGAAGCGGCCGGCGCCGTCAAGACGCTCCCCTTCGACGAGCCGCCCGAGTCGATCGAGCTGAGCCTTCCGGGTGAGGGGGATGAGCCGGTCGGAGCCCGCCTGCACCCGGTCACCGGGGGGCTGCTGGAAGCGCTGGACATTCCGCTCCTGGAAGGCCGCACGCTCACGGACGCGGACGGCTACGACGCCTCGGTCCCGGTGGTGATCAGCCGCCGGCTGGCCGAACACTTCTGGAACCGCCCCGACGTGCTGGACGAGCAGCTCCAGGCCGGGGAGACGCCGCTTCGCGTGGTGGGCGTCGCCGCCGACGTGCACTACTCCGACCTGTCGGCAGAGCCGGAAGCCGCCGTCTACCTGCCTCTTCGCCACAGCCCCCGGCGCCGTTTCGCCTACCTGCTGCGCACGCCGGGCGACCCGGGCGATCTGGCGGGAGCAGTGCGCCAGGCCGTCGCCCGGATCGAGCCCGACCAGCCCCTGGCGCTGCTGGCGCCGCTGGAGAGCGTGGTGGAGGGTCCGCTGGGGCGTCCGCGCGCCCTGGCCGCTCTGCTCGGCCTCTTCTCGGGACTGGGACTGCTGCTGGCGGCGGTGGGGCTGTACGGACTGCTGGCCTTCCTGGTCAGCCGCCGCTCCTACGAGATCGGGGTGCGCATGGCGCTGGGGGCGTGCCGCTCGGACGTGTTCTGGCTGGTGCTGGGCCAGGGCGCCCGTCTGGCGGCGGCCGGACTGCTGGTGGGGGCGGTCGCCTCTCTCTATTTCAACCAGCGGCTGGCGGACCTGCTCTTCGGCGTGGCGCCCGCCGACCCGCTCAGCTACCTCTCGATGGCCCTCGTGCTGGCCGCCGCGGCGCTGGCCGCTTCCTGGTTCCCCGCCCGGCGGGCCGCCCGCATCAGTCCGGCGCGGGCCCTTCGGGGCGACTGACGTCCCGGCCCTTCCAGGCGAACCAGAGCGTTCCCGCGACGCCGAACCCGAAGGCGGTCAGGAAGTTGACCTCCGGTCCGATCAGCCAGAGGAAGGCGCCGCCGAAGACCGCCACCGAGACCACCACGTCGCGGATCAGGTAGTAGAGTCCGAACGTCCCGGCGCGATGGTCTTCCGGGCAGAGGTCGAGGATCAGCGACTTGCGCGTCGGTTCGCCGAACTCCTTCAGTCCCCGCAGCACGAACGCCCCCGCCAGCGGCCAGAAGGAGCGCGAGTAGAGCAGCACCAGCGGAAAGAGAGTGAAGAAAACGAAGGTGGCCAGCACGTACGGTTTCTTGGTGCCCCGGTCGGCCAGGTACGCCACCGGGATGTAAACCGCCACCGCCGTGGCCATCTCGAGCGCCGTCAGGAGTCCGAACTGCGAGCCGGTGAGCGGCTGGGCGATGGTCTGCATGCACCAGATGACGACGAAGGCCTGCGGAATCTGCTCGCAGAACCGGATCAGGATGTCCGAAACGAGCAGCGAGCGCAGCCCCTCCGGCATGCGGCCGTACAGGCGCCACGGGTTGGCTTCGGGCCGGGCTGGGAGGACATCGGGGTCTTCGCGGATAAGGATCTGCTGCGCGGCAGTGGAGATCAGCGCCATGACCAGTGCGGCGCCGAAGGCCACCCGGACGCCCGCCACGGTCCCGAAGTAGTCGATCGACAGCCCCCCCAGCAGGGGTCCCAGCGCCATCGGCACCCGCCGTACCAGGGAGTGCATCGTCACCCCCATGGCCCGCTTGTTGCGAGGCAGCACGCCGGCCACCAGCTGCATGGTGGCGGGCAGCGACAGGGCGCTCCAGCTCAGAAAGAGGACCGCCCCGGCCAGCACGGCCTCCCAGCGCGGGATCAGGATCACGACCAGGTAGCCGGCCACCGCCACGCCGTTGAACAGCAGCAGCGAGCGGCGGGTGCCCAGCCGTTCGGCCAGGTAGCCGCCGGGGAAGGAGTAGAGGGCCGACAGCAGGTTGTCCAGCGCGCTGAGAAGCCCCACGGCCAGCGCGCCGCCCCCCAGGGCGAAGAGGTAGACGGGCAGAAAGCGCTCGGCCATCCGCTCGCCCATGCCCACCAGCACGACCATCGCCAGCAGGCCCACCATGCTTCGCTCCAGGCCCAGAAAGGCCCGCAGCCGTCCCAGTCTGCTCACGACACTACTCGAACTTCTTCAGCTCGCGGCGAGCCAGCGCCAGCTGGTGGACTTCGTCGGGCCCGTCGTAGATGCGGGCGGCCCGCTCCTGCCGGAAGAAGAAGGCCAGCGGGGTGTCGTCGCTGACCCCCAGCGCCCCGTGCACCTGGACGGCGCGGTCCAGCACCCGCTCCAGCGTCCCGGCCACCTGGAACTTGATGGCGGAGATCTCGGCGCGCGCCGCCCGGGCGCCCTGCTGCTGGATCAGCCAGGCGGCGTGAAGGACCGCCCAGCGGCTGGCGTCGATTTCGGCTCTACTCTGTCCGATCCACTGCTGGATCAGGCTCTCGCGGGCCAGCGGACGGCCCGGCTCGAGTTCGCGCTCGAGGGCGCGGCGGCAGGTCAGCTCCAGGGCCCGTTCGCAGATCCCCAGCCAGCGCATGCAGTGGTGAATCCGGCCGGGCCCGAGCCGCTGCTGCGCGATGCGAAACCCGTCCCCTTCCTCCCCCAGCCGGTGGGTGACCGGGACGCGGCACTCCTCGAAGGCGACTTCGCCGTGGCTGGTCCAGCCCGAGCCGGCCTCGCCCATGTGGGGGACGTTGCGCACCAGGCGATAGCCCGGCGTATCGGTGGGGACCAGCAGCATGGAGGCGCGGCGGTGCCGGTCGGCGTCCGGGTCGGTCACGGCCATCACCACGCAGAAGGCCGCCCCCTCGGCGCCGGTCACGAACCACTTCCGGCCGCTGATCACGTACTCCTCACCTCGGCGCTCGGCTCGGGTGGACAGCCGCACGGGGTTGGAGCCGGGGTTGTCCGGTTCGGTCATGCCGAAACAGCTGCGGATGTCGCCGCGCGCCAGCGGCTCGAAGAAGCGCTTCCGCTGGGCGGGCGTGGCCAGTTCTGCCAGGATCTCGAGGTTGCCGGCGTCCGGCGCCTGGCAGTTGAACAGGTAGTGGCCCAGCGGCGACCGGCCCAGCTCACCTCCCAGCAGCCCGAAGTCGACCAGTTCCAGTCCCATTCCGCCGTGCTCCGCCGACAGCTGCGGAAGCCACCAGCCGCGCGATTTCACGTCGGCCCGCAACGGCTCCAGCCCGGGTTCGAGTTCCTCCCAGCGGCCCTCGAGCAGCTCCCGCTCGAGCGGCAGGGCGTACGTGGCGAGCCACTCGCGGACGGCGTCGAGCAGCCGGGTCGTGGCGGGCGAAATCGAAAAGTCCATGGAAGCGAGGTTGGCACAAACCCGCGCGGGTTTCCACCGCCGGCTTGTCCGGGAGCGAGGCGCCTGATAGGTTCGGCCCGGTCATGGCTGCAGACGGGGACACCATCCCGGTTCGTGAAGAGGAGCGCGTCGACGTCCGGCGCCTGCACGGCTACCTGAAGGGCCGTCTCGAGGGAGCGGACGCGCCGCCCGAGGTGCGGCAGTTTCCGGCCGGCAAGGCGAATCTGACCTACCTCCTCCGCTTTCCCGAACGGGAGTACGTCCTGCGGCGGCCGCCGCTGGGGCCGGTGGCTCCTTCGGCGCACGACATGAGCCGCGAGTTCCGGGTGCTGGAGGTTCTGCACCGGACGTATCCGCCGGCCCCCCGCGCCTACCTGTTCTGTGCCGACCCGGAGGTGATCGGCGCCCCGTTCTTCGTAATGGAGCGCCGCTCGGGCGTGGTGGTGCGCGAGAGACTGCCGGCGGCCTTCGAAGCGGCTCCCCGGGCGGGGGAGGAGCTGAGCGGGGCGCTGGTGCGGGCCCTCGCCGAGTTCCACTCGGTCGACTACGAGCAGCTGGGTCTGGCGGACCTGGGAAAGCCGGAAGGCTTCATCCGGCGGCAGGTGGAAGGGTGGACGCGGCGCTGGTGGCAGGCGGTCGAACAGCCCCTGCCGGAGATGGACGCCTGCGCCGCCTGGCTGGCCGAAAACCTTCCAGCCTCGTCCGCTCACACCCTGGTGCACAACGACTTCAAGCTGGACAACGCGATGTTCGACCCCCGCGACCCCGGGCGCGTGGTGGCGGTCTTCGACTGGGACATGTGCACGCTGGGGGACCCGCTCTCGGATCTGGGCTCGCTGCTGGCCTACTGGTCCCAGCCGGACGACGACCCCCAGCTGCGCGCGATGGCGATGATGCCGCGCGAAGGCTTCTGGACCCGCCGCCAGCTGCTGGACGAGTATGGGAAGCTGACGGGGCGCGACCTGTCGCGGGCGGACTTCTACCACTGCCTGGGCCTCTTCCGCCTGGCCGTGATCATCGCCCAGATCTACGTGCGCTACCTGCGGGGTCAAACCAGCGACGAGCGGTTCGCGGTCTTCGGGCGCTGGATTCCGGTGGTGGCGCGGGAAGCCGCGCGGGTGGCGGGCCTTTGAGCCGGCGCTCCCCTCACGGGACTTCGCGGCGGGCCGCCACCTGGAATTGATACTGCTCGATCAAGGCCTGGGCGCCGGCCTGCCGCCCGATCAGCCGCAGGCGGTAGCGCCCCTCCGGCTCCAGAAACCCGCCCGGCAGCCGCAACGCGAATCGGCCGCTGCGATCCGGCTGCAGGCCGGCCTGCCTCCAGAGCAGGTGCACCTGTCGGCCCAGCAGCTGATCGACCTCCAGTTCGAACTGCCGGGACGGGTCGGGGCCGGATCGCGTGGACAGGATCAGGACGCAGCCGTCGGCCGCCTCCGCCTCCACCAGCGGGACCTCGCCCTCCTCGGCGGGCTGCGATTGCGGCTCGAGGCTCACGATGCGGACGTTGACGGGTTCGGAGAGCTGGTACAGATGATGGGCCAGCACCACGGCGACGACCAGCAGGAGTGCCGCAACCACCTGCCACATGCGCAGACGGAGAGCGGAACTCGAAACCGGTTCCTCTTC
>JBFGHG010000047.1:0-9958 GCA_041578395.1 Acidobacteriota bacterium | reverse complement strand
GAACATGGCTTCGTTGAGCATCGGCAGCAGCACGCGGTTGGACACGAAGCCCGGGAAGTCGTTCACCTCCACGGGCGTCTTGCCCAGATCGAGCGCCAGGTCCCGAGTGGCTTCGAAACACGCGTCGCTGGTGGCCACCCCCCGGATCACCTCCACCAGCTTCATCACCGGCACCGGGTTCATGAAGTGCATTCCGATCACTTGCTCCGCCCGTCCGGTGGCGGCCGCCAGGCGCGTGATGGAAATCGAAGACGTGTTGCTGGCGAGAATCGCCGCGGGCGGGCAGAGCCCATCCAGGGTTTCGAAGATCGACTTCTTGACCTCGAAGTTCTCGAACACCGCTTCCACCACCAGCTCCGATTCCCCCAGCGGCTCGAGTTCGACCCCGCTGGTCAGCCGCGACAGGGTCTGCTCGACCAGACCCTCCGCCTCCGCTCCCTCTTTCCTGGCGGCAACCCGCTCGAGGCTCTTTCGGACGCGCCCCAGGCCCCGCTCGAGAGCCTCCGTCTGAGCGTCCTGCAGATAGACCTGGTGCCCGTGGAAGGCCGCCACCTGGGCGATTCCGCTGCCCATGGTCCCGGCGCCGACGACTCCGATTCTCATCACTCTCTCCTCTCTCTGTTCCACTATTACGTCCGAGCCGCGAAATGCGCGAAGTTTGCGGCAGGCGTCAGACCAATTCGACCGCCATCGCCACGCCGTTGCCGCCGCCCAGACAGAGCGAGGCCACGCCCCGCCGCCCCCCGCGCGCGCGCAGAGCGTGCAGCAGCGTGGTCAGGATGCGGGCCCCGCTGGCCCCGATGGGGTGACCCAGGGCCACCGCGCCCCCGTGCACGTTGACCCGCTCCGGGTCCAGCGGAATTTCCCGGCACAGCGCCACGGCCTGCACCGCGAAGGCCTCGTTGAGTTCGTACAGGTCCACCTCCGCGTCGGTCCAGCCGGCCCGGTGCAGGACCTTGGCGATCGCGCCCTGGGGAGCCATCATCACCAGGGAAGGATCGACGCCGCTGGTGGCCGAGGCGACGATGCGCGCCAGCGGCCGGCTTCCCAGCCGGGAGGCCGCCTCCTCGGAGGCCACCGCCAGTGCGGCCGCGCCGTCGCTGATCTGCGAGGCGTTGCCGGCCGTCACCGTTCCTTCCTTGTCGAAGACCGGCCGCAGCCGCGCCAGGCTCTCGGCACTAGTGTCCTCCCGCGGCCCCTCGTCCTGCCCGACGAGCAGCGGGTCTCCCTTGCGCCGGGGCACTTCCACCGGCAGGATCTCGTCGTCGAAGAGGCCCTCGCGGGCGGCCTTCACGGCCCGGGCGTGCGAGCGGACGGAGTAGCCGTCCTGGTCCCGGCGTCCGACCTCGTACTTGCGCGCCACCACCTCGCCGGTGCACCCCATGTGGTAGTTCTCGTAGACGTCCCAGAGGCCGTCGTGCACCATCGAATCGACCGCCTCGGCGTTGCCCAGGCGAAACCCCTGGCGCGCGCCGAGCAGCAGGTGGGGAGCGTTGGTCATGCTCTCCATGCCGCCGGCCACCGCCACCTCGATGTCCCCCACCTGAATCCCCTGGGCCGCCAGCGTGACCGACTTCAGCCCCGAACCGCAGACCTTGTTGATGGTCATCGCCGCCACGGAGGTGGGCAAACCCGCGCCCAATGCGGTCTGCCGGGCGGGGTTCTGCCCCAGGCCGGCCTGCAGGACGTTGCCCATGATCACTTCGTCGACTTCGCCCTCGGGGAGGCCGGCACGCCGGATGGCCTCGGCCACCACCAGGGTCCCCAGTTGCACGGCGCTGAAGGAGGAGAGCGCTCCAATGAATTTCCCGATGGGAGTGCGGCAGGCGGAGAGGATCAGTGCTTGTTTCATCCCCGTATGATAACGGAAAGCAGGAAGCGTCCCGGACGGGGGAAGCCGGCGAAGTTCACGGATGCCGCGTTGCCGCGGAGTCGCTCACAATCGGCCCGAAACGACGGGCAGGGATGCCCACGTCGAGTTTGACCTGCACACGAGGCAACTGGCATAATGCAGGTTTTCGCGTAGAAAGGCTGCAAGCGCCATGTCCAAGATCTGTGAAATCTGCGGTAAAGGCCCCCGCTTCGGGAACAACGTCTCGCACGCCCACAACATCACCAAGCGGCGCTGGAATCCGAACCTGCAGAAGGTACGCGCCGTGGTGGGCGGGGCCGTTCGGCGGATCCGGGTCTGCACCCAGTGCATCAAGGCCGGCAAGGTCCAGAAACCCGCCATCACCTGATCAGACCCTGGCCTCCTTGGCCCGGTCGCTGGGACGCTCCACGTCCCGCACCCCATCCACCTGCTTGATCACGTTCATGACCTTCTCGAGGTGCCCGGTGTCGCTCACTTCCACGGTCACCGCGATGTGCCCGTAACGGCCCTGCACCGTATCGGCCTGCGCGTTGACGATGTTGGTGCCGATGTCGGAGATGGCCTTGGTGATCCCGGCCAGGATGCCGCGGCGGTCCTCGGTATAGATCTCGAGGCGGACGGCGTAGCGGCGTTCCTCGGTCTCGCTGGCCCAGCTGACCTCGATCTTGCGCTCCGGGTTGAGCATCAGGTTCTCGACGTTCTTGCAGTTGGCGGCGTGCACTGAAATCCCGCGGCCCACCGTGATGTAGCCGATGATGTCCTCGCCGCGGATCGGATTGCAGCAGCGCGCGCGAAAGACCAGCAGATCGTCCAGACCCTTGACCCTGATCTCCCCGTCCGGCTTGCGCAGCACCCGGTTGACCATGCGCGTGAAGGTCGACTCCTCGCCGCTGGCCACCTCCTCCTGGGTCCGCTCCGGGTCGAGCTTCTTGAGGACCCCGCGGGCGGGCACCTTGCCGAACCCCACCGAGGCCAACAGGTCTTCGACCGTCGAGAAATTGAAGGAATTGGCCACTTCCTCCAGGTTGCCCTCGTAGCGTTTGAGGCTGAGCTTGTACTTGCGGGCTTCCTTCTCGAGCAGCTTGCGCCCCAGTTCGACGGCTTCTTCGCGCTGCCGCAGGTTGATCCAGCGGCGTACCGCGCTGCGGGCCTTGGAGGTCTTGACGAAGGCCAGCCAGTCGCGGCTCGGCTGCTCCTCCTTGGAGGTCAGGATCTCGACCACGTCGCCGTTGGTGAGTCGCGACTTGAGGGGGACGATGCGGCCGTTCACCTTGGCCCCCACGCATTTGTGTCCGACCTCGGTGTGGATCTGGTAGGCGAAGTCCACCGGAGTCGAGTTGCGCGGCAGCGAGACGACTTCCCCCTTGGGGGTGAAGATGTGGACCTCGGCCGGGTACAGGTCGATCTTCAAATTGCTGAGGAAGTGATGGGGGTCGCGCACCTCGCGCTGCCACTCCAGCACCTGGCGCAGCCACTGGAACCGCTTGTCGTCCTTGTCCTTGCTCAGCCGCCCTTCCTTGTACTTCCAGTGAGCGGCGATGCCCTCCTCGGCGATCTTGTGCATGTCCGGCGTGCGGATCTGCAGCTCGAACGGCTGGCCGGCCTCGGCCACCACCGTGGTGTGCAGCGACTGGTAGCCGTTGGGCCGGGGCGTGGCGATGAAGTCCTTGATCCGTCCCGGCACCGGAGACCACATGTTGTTGACGATGCCCAGGATGGCGTAGCAGTCCCGGATGGTGGGCACGATCACCCGGATGGCGATGAAGTCGTACACCTGGTCCAGGCCGATGCGCTGGCGCCGCATCTTCAGGTGAATGCTGTAGACCCGCTTGACCCGGCTCTGGATCTGCGCCTCGATTCCCTGTTCTTCGAGATGTTTGCGGAGGGTGTCGATGATCCGGCGGACGAACTTCTCGCTGCGCGCCCGCTTGCTCTCCACCTCCTTGGCGAGCCGCTCGTGGGCCACCGGGTCGAGGTGCCGGAAAGCCAGGTCCTCCAGCTCTCCCCGGATCTTGGCCATCCCCAGGCGGTGGGCGATAGGAGCGTAAATGTCCAGCGTCTCCCGGGCGATCCTCTTCCGTTTGTCGGGGGAGAGGTGCTCGAGGGTGCGCATGTTGTGCAGCCGGTCGGCCAGCTTGACCAGGATGACGCGGATGTCGTCCACCATCGCCAACAGCAGCTTGCGGAAGTTCTCGGCCTGCTTCTCTTTTTGCGAGGAGAACTGGATCTGGCTGATCTTGGTGAGGCCGTCCACGATGTTGGCGACGTCGTCGCCGAAGGTCTCCCGGATGGCCTCGACGCTGGTCAGCGTGTCCTCGACCACGTCGTGCAGCAGGCCCACGCTGACGCAGGCCACGTCCAGCTTCATGTCGGCCAGGATGTTGGCCACCGCCAGCGGGTGAGTCAGGTAGGGCTCGCCCGAGCGGCGCACCTGGCCCTGGTGTTTGGAGGCGGAGAGCTGGTAGGCACGTTCCAGGAGTTCGAGATCGGCGTTGGGGTGAGTCTCCTGGACTTTGTGGGCGAGATCCTCGTAGCGAATCATTCGGCGAGATTCAGTGTACCATCCGCATCACGCTTTTCCGCGGGCCGGAAGGCGACGCGGGCCGAGCACCAAGAAAGGGGAGACATCCTTAGCCGGAATCGCGGGCAGGGATGCCCGCGCCACCGCCGGCCAGGCCGGCATCCGGAATGGCGGGCAGGATGCCCGCCCCACTCGTCTCAGCGCTTCTGCTCGCCGCCACCAAAGCTGCGCTTGCGGCGTTCTTCTTCCGCCTCGATCCTCTTCTGCACTTCGATAGCTTGCAGGGCGAGCTGGTCAGCCTACTTCTGCCACTCCCGCTTCTCCTCCTCCTCGGTCGCCAGGTAGGCGCGCTCGCGGAACAGGAGATTGAGGTACTGCATGGCGTCGAAGTAGTCGGGGTTCAGCTCCAGCGCCTTTTCCAGGGCCTGCACGCCGGCGTCCACCAGCTGCTGGACCTCGGCGCGCCGCTCGTCCTCCAGGTTGGGAGCGTTCTCCCCCTCGTTCCCCGTCTCCTCGTGGGCCAGCTGCCAGTTGATGGTGGCGATGCCGTAGTAAGGTTCCGGGTTGTCCGGCTGGACTTCCAACCGCTTCCGGTACCAGTCCTTGGCCTTGTCGTGCTCGTCCAGACCCGAGTAGATGCCGGCGATGTTGGCCATCGCGTTGATGTTCTCCGGCTCTTTCTCCAGCACCTTCTCGAAGGTCCGGATGGCCCGCTCCGCCCGCTGCTGGTTCTCCGGCGTGGGCAGACCTGGAATCCACTGCGCCCGGTAGGCGGTGGCCAGGTAGAGGTACGCCTGCAGGAAGTCCGGATCCAGCTCGATGGCGGCCTGGAAGTGCTCCGAGGCATCGTCGTACTTCCCGGAAGTGTAGGCGGCCACGCCCTTGTTCAAGTGGTCTCTCGCCTCCAGCTTGGCCATGACGGAGTTGATCCGCGCACAACCGGCCAGAAGCGGCAGCAGAAGCAGGAGCGTTCCCGCGAACGCGATTCTCCTCTTCGATTTCATCTCGACTCTCACCTCCCTTGGCCGGCTCAACCGCCTTCCTGCGGCTGGCCGGAGCCCAGCACCGTCATCAGTCCGATGTCGCCGATGCCGGAGCCCTTGGCCACGTCGATCACGCGGACCACGTCCCCGAAGGGCAGGTCCTCGTCCGCCTGCACGAACATGTTCTTGTTGGCCCGGGCACTGAAGATGTCGAACAGCCGGGAGCCCAGCTCGGCCAACTGGACCGGATCCTGATTGATCCGGTAGGTCCCGTCCTTGTCGATCGACACCACGATGGCATCCGACTTGATGACCACGTTCTCGGGCACGTCTTCCGGGGGCTTGTTGGGGACTCGCGCCTCCAGGTCGTACTGGGTGGTCGGCTGGATGACCATGAAGATGATCAGCAGCACCAGCAAGATGTCGATGAAAGGCGTGATATTGATGTCGGACTTCGGCCGCTTCCCGCTGGCGCTCGAACCTCCGCCCTCACCGCCTGCCGCCATTCCCATCTCACGTCCCTCCTTGCGCTTTGTCCCGGTCGACCAGCAGGCCGATCCGCTCGATCCCGGCGTCTCGGGCCTTGTTCACGACGTCCACGATGACGCCGTACGGGGCCGCGATGTCTCCCTTCACGAACAGAGGCTTGTCGGGAGCCAGGGTGGCCCGCTCGACCAGTTTGTCGATCAGCTTGTCGGGTGCGATCTCCTCGGAATTGACGTAGATCTCCTGCTGCCGCGTGACGGTCACGGTGGTGGCGTCCTTGCCCTCGACCCCTTCGGCCTCCTGCGCGTTGCGCGCTTTGGCCTTGTTGACGAAGATGCCCTCCTGCAACAGCGGCGTCGTGATCATGAAGATGATCAGCAGCACCAGCATCACGTCGGCCATGGGAGTCACGTTGATGTCGGTGGTCATCCCACTGACACCGCCGCCGCCACTAGTCATTCCCATCTTTGGCAGCCCTCCGTTTCAGGAAGTAGTCGATCAGTTCGGACGAGGAGTTGTCCAACTCCACCACGAACGACTCGATCTTCCCGGTGAAGTAGTTGTACATCCACACGGCCGGGATCGCCACCAGCAGCCCGAAAGCCGTGGCCACGAGCGCCTCGGAGATGCCGCCCGCGACGGCGGCCAGACCCGTGTCCTCGGCTTCGCTCATGCCGGCGAACGCGTTGATGATGCCGACCGTGGTGCCGAACAGGCCCACGAACGGCGCGGTGCTGCCGATGGTGGCCAGACCGCCCAGGCCGCGCTTGAACTCTTCGATGCCGATCGCCGTGGCCCGCTGCAGGGCGCGGCGCGACGCTTCGATCGTTTCTCCGGAGATCGCGCCCCCCTGGTGCGCCTGGAATTCCTGCAGGCCGGCGGCGACGACCTTCGCCAGATGGCTCTTGTTGTAGTGGTCGGCAATCTCCAGCGCCTCTCGCAGGTTCCCCTTCTCCAGAGCCTTGGCGACTGCGGGAGCGAACTCACGCGACTGGTTGCGGGCGGCTCTGTAGGTCATGAACCGCTCGAACATCACGCCGATGGACCACACCGACTGGATGGCCAGAACCACCACCACCGCTTTGGCGAGCAATCCCATCTGCTCCCACATTTCCATGAAACTCAAACCCATACCTGACCTCCCATCAGAGGACCGCAATCCCCCTCAAAATTCTGAATTCGAGAAATCCTCGTCTACTTCAACACGAAATTCACCGTCACCGTGGCGATCACCTGCACCGGTTCCCCGTTGAGCAGGGTCGGCGAATAGCGCCACTGGCGAACGGCGTCGATGGCCGCCTGGTTGAGCAGAGGATGGCCCCGGATGAGCTTCACGTCCGCGACCCGGCCCTCTTCGTCGACGGTCACCTGCAAGAGTACGATCCCCGAAACGCGCGCCCGCTTCGCGAGCTCAGGATAGACGGGATCGACCTTCTTGATCAGCTTGGAGTTCTGAACGTTGCCACCGACCCGGATCGGCTCCTTGGCGGCCTTGGGCGGAGGCGGAGGCGGAGGAGCATCTCCGGCTCCACCGATCACGCCACCCACGACGCCCCCGGGAACTCCCCCGACCACACCCCCGGGCACGCCGCCGGGCACCCCGCCCGTGGCAGTGGTGATCTGCGAGATGACGGGGATGTCATCCGAGGGCGGAGGGATATCTTTGGGGATTTCAGTGGGAGCGGTGAACTTGTCGGGATCCAGCCGTACCACCTGAACCTTGCGCTGCACGACCGGCTGAGGCGCGGCCGGCGGAGGCGGCGGAGGCGGCGGAGGCGGAGGCGGAGGCGGAGGCGCTGCCAGGAAGGTGAGTAGCTGATCCTCCGGCAGCTGCGAAAAGTAAATCAGCGGGATCAGCGCGATGACGGCGATCACCGCGACGTGAACCATGAGCGAGATGAGCAGAGTGCTCACCCCCCGCCCTTCCCGAGATGTCGAGGACTCCAGCAGATTGTCAAACATTTGGCCTCCACGTCCTGTTGTACTGGCTCGCCGGATGAGAAGCCAAGTCTATGGCCGCCCCCCACAGGGCGGTGATGTTACTATCCGGCCTTGAGCGAGTCAAGGTTTTTGTTTCCCCCCCTGATTCCCTGCAAACATATATAACTCCAGCAGTTACAGCCTCAAACCCGCCCCCTGCGGCGCGCTTTGCGGGCGTCCAGAACGTTTTGCCACCACAGCACGATGGGGCTGGCAATCGCAATCGAAGAATAGGTCCCGACGATTATACCGACCACCAGTGCGAAAGAGAATCCGTTGAGGACCGGCCCTCCGAACAGGTAGAGCGAAAAGGCAGCCAGAAACGTCATCCCGGAGGTGAGGATCGTGCGGTTGAGGGTCTGATTGATGCTGGTGTTGATCACCGTGGCGAGGTCCTGCCGGCGCATCAGCCGGAGGTTCTCCCGGACCCGGTCGAAGACCACGATGGTGTCGTTGATCGAGTAGCCCACCAGGGTCAGCACCGCGGCGACGACGGTCAGCGAGATCTCCTTGTAGAAGATCGAGAAGAACCCCAGCGTGATGAAGACGTCGTGAAACAGGGCGATGATGGCCGCCACTCCCGCCGCGAACCCGTGGATGGTGCGGAAGCGGTAGGCGATGTACAGCAGCATTCCCACCAGCGAGAGCATGATGGCGTCGCGGGCGCGCTGGCGCAGCTCCTGCCCGACCTTGGGGCCCACGCTTTCCACGCTGATCAGATTGAAGCTGCCCAGGTAGAAGCTGGACTCCAGCGCCGTCTTCACGGTCTCCGGCAGGTCGGACTGCCGCACTGCTTCGAAGCCGCTGAAGATCCCCCCCTGATCGTTGCGCAACTCGATCACGCGCCGCGCCAGAGCCTCGTAGTGCTGCTGAAACTCGACGCTGTCGGATTCCGCGCGCAGGTTGTCCGGGTCCAGTTCCTGCAGCCGCTGCGACAGCGCCACGGTGGACGCGTTGTTCAGGTCTGCCTTGGAGGCGTCCCGGTCCTGGTCGAACTCGCTTCGCAGCACTTCCAGCAGCAGCCGGTTCTGCTCGGTCAGGTCTTGCGCCTCTTCGGTTTCCACCCGGGCCAGGCGAATCTGCACCTCGTTCTTCTCGGGCTCGTCGAAGCGGGTGACCCCTTCGGCCTTCAGGGTCGAGCCGTCCAGCACGCTGCGGATCTGGTCCAGCTGGGGCGCGTCGGCAAACTTGACGTAGACCAGCGTGCCGCCGGAGAAGTCGACGCCGAGATTCAGCCCGCGGCTGGCCAGAGAAAAGCCCCCCGCCGTCAGCAGGACGATCGACAGGCCGATGAAGACCCACTTGTAGCTCAGCCAGTCGATCTTGGAATCCCTTACGATATCCATACCAGATCATTCCTTCTCGTTAGTCACCGGAGAGAGGGCTCCGGTTCCCCTCCCCCCGTCAGATCGACAGCCCTGCTTCACGGCGTTCCAGCAGCAGGGAAAAAAGCGTTCGCGAAACGAAGGTGGCCGTGAAGAGGTTGGCCATCAGGCCCACGCCCAGCGTGACCGCAAAGCCGCGCACCGGTCCGGTACCGACGTGATAGAGGATGATGGACGCGATCAGCGTGGTGATGTTGGTGTCCAGGATGGTGTCCCAGACCCGGTCGAATCCCGCCGTGACCGCGCTGCGCACGGCTTTGCCCACCCGCAGCTCTTCCTTGATGCGCTCGAAGATCAGGATGTTGGCGTCCACCGCCATGCCGATGGTCAGGATGACCCCGGCGATTCCCGGCAGCGTCAGGGTGGCCTCGAAGAAGCCCAGCACCCCCACCAGGATGAGCAGGTTCAGGGTCAGGCAGACGACGGCGTTGATGCCGGCCAGCCGGTAGACGAGCAGCATTCCCAGCACCACCAGGATCAGACCCAGTGCCGAGGCCGTCATCCCCGCCTCGATCGAGTCGCGGCCCAGCGACGGGCCCACCGTCCGGTTCTCCAGTTCGATCAGCTCCGCGGGCAGGGCCCCCGAGCGCAGCACCAGGGCCAGGTCGTCCGCCTCCTGGACCGTGAACAGGCCCGTGATCTGCGCCGACTCCTGGTCGATCTTGCTCTCGATGCGGGGCGCCGACTGGATGCTGCCGTCCAGCACGATGGCCAGGTAGCCCCCCACGTT
>JBFGHG010000046.1:0-9972 GCA_041578395.1 Acidobacteriota bacterium | reverse complement strand
GGCGGAGCGCGCCTGTCGGTGTCCGCGGACCTCGAGTCCGGTGACACCACGATTCCGGCCGGCGAGTACACCGTCGGGGCCGTGAAGAAGGACGACGGCTACTGGAAGATGGCGCTCTATCCCGGCAAGCTCGGATACGGCGAGTCGCCCGACACGTCCAAGCTGATCGGATTGAAGAGCGTCCTGGACAAGGACCACGGCACGGCCGATCACGTCTCCTTCGACCTGGTTCCCGGCTCCGGCGAACTGGACGGCCACCTCACGCTGGTGTGGCACTTCGGACCGCTGCGGCTGTCGGGCGCCCTGAACTGATTCGGGCCTGCGAGCGGCACGGCGGTGGGTTTCCCCGCCCGGCTTTTCGGGTCCAAGCCATACTATTCACACGCAGCCGAAAGGTTCGTGAATAGTTCCGGCTCACATCTCGGGAAGGGGCGGGGAGGGACCCTCCGGTTGCATGGAGGCGCCGCGAGGGGCCGCGTCGCTCGCAGTTCTCAGACTTCCACGATCACCCGATGCAAGCCCGTCGCTCCGGACGGGAAGGCACCGGAGAATTCCTCCTCCTGCCTCTCTCCCTGCTCGTCCGCCACCCGCACCTCGAGCACGTGTGACCCTGTCCCGGCAGGCGTCCAGCCGCTTTCCCAGGTGCTCCAGGCGTTGGGCAATACGGTGCTGGTGAGCCTCGTCGGCTGCCACACCCCTCCGTCGACTCGCCACTGCACTTCCCCGACCGCCCGTGCGCCGCAATAGGCGATTCCGCGCAGCAACCAGGTGCCCCCGTCCTGCCGAGACGCCGAGTCGATGCGCGAGGTCATCTTCACGTCGGCCGCGGACGACCAGCCCCGCCATTCCCAGTAGCCGGACACCGACCCGTCCGTCACCTCGATCCGCTCCAGCCAGCGCGGCTGTTTCATCCCGTACTTGCCCGGCAGCAGGACCCGCAGCGGATAGCCGTGCTCGCGCGGCAGCGGCACGTCGTTCATCTGGTAGGCCAGGTAGGCCTCCTCGTCCAGCGCCACCTCCAGGGGTACGCTCGAATAGAAGCCGTCCAGCGCGTGAAACGCCACCGTCCAGGGTCCACCCTGCGGCGGCAGGACGCGCCGGATCAGCGGCGCCAGCGGAGTGACCGTCCACTCGGCGTTGCCGATGGCGTCTCCGGCGACGCGGTTGGAGATGCACATGAAGGTCTTGGGGATCGTCTTGGACTCTAGGGCGCGGATCTGCCGGTCGCTGAGCTGTAACGAGTCGGACGGCCCTTCCACGCGCAGCCGCCACTGCTCGAGGTCGGGTTTCTCCGGATAGCCCCCAATCGAGACCGTGTAAAAATCGCGGTTGGGCGTCAGGTAGCGGTGGCGCCTCTCGACCAGCGGCTTGGGCCGGGCGCGCCACCAGCGGTACCCCAGGTATCCTCCCACCCCGGCTGCCAGGGCGATCAGGAAGCGGCGGCGGCCGGTGCGGCGGCGCCGCCGGCGAAGCTGGTCCACCGACTCGAACATGGCAACGGACATGGTAGCAGTGCCGGCGGTCAGACGGGGATTCGTTCGCGCAGCATCTGAGAGGTCACGTCGAAGTGGGAGGCATGCCAGCGCACGCTTCCCTGTTCGAGCAGCAGCAGCTGGGGAGACTCGTGGCGGATGCCGGTCCTTTCGGAGACGCTATCGGACAGGCCCCGCTCCTCCACCACATGGAGCACGAACAGAGGCACCTGCGGGTTCTCCCGATGGAAGCTCTTCATCTCGGACAGGGCGTGGGCGCTGATGGGACAGCTGGTACTGTGCTTGAAGAGCACGGCCCGCTCGTGCTCGAAGATCCGGTGCAGTTGTTCTTCGCTGACGACCCGGTCCATCGCTTCCAGTTCCATGCTCATCGTGCCGATTGTACCGCAGCGGGGCGACACTGACGACGCTCTCAGGCCGGCCTCGAGGGCCGGCAAAGACGGGCAGGATGCCCGTCCCACGGCTACCGCAGCCACTCCGCCAGCCGCCGCAGACCCTCTTCAGGCTCCACCACCGGCCGGTAGCCCAGCAGCCGCCTGGCCGCGCCGATGTCGAACCAGTGGGAGGTGGCGAGCTCTTCGGCGACGAAACGGGTCAGCCGCGGCTCGCCGGACAGCCTCAGCGTCCCGTACACCTTTTCCAGCAGCCAGCCGGCGGCGTAGGCGACGCGGGGAGAGATCGTCTTTTCGACCGGGGGGAGACCGGCCGCCGCCAGCACCCGGTCGATGAACTCCCACAGCGGCACCGGCGCGTCGTCGCTCACGAAAAAAGCCCGGCCCGCCACGGGGCTGCCCGGCTCGAGCCGCGCCGCCGCCAGCAGGTGGGCTTCTGCGGCATTGTCGACGTAGGTGAAGTCGACCCGCTTCTGCGGCCCGCTGATCTTCCTCAACCGGCCGCTGCGCGCCCGCGCCAGGATGCCGGGGACGATGTGGGTGTCGCGCGGCCCCCAGATCAGGTGGGGGCGCAGGGCCACCGTCGCCAGCTCCGGTCCGTTGGCCGCCAGCACCTCCGCCTCCGCCTCCGCCTTGGTGGCCGGATAGTGGGCCTTGTAGTGGTCCGGGTAGGGGACCGACTCGTCCACCCCCTCCATGTCCGAGCCGTCGAAGACGACGCTGGGAGAGCTGGTGTGGACCAGGCGGGTGACGCCTTCGTTGCGGCAGGCCTCGAGGACGTTGTGCGTCCCTTTCACGTTGGCCCGGTAAAAGTCCTCGAAGTCTCCCCAGATCCCGGCCTTGGCGGCCACGTGAAAGACGAGTTCGCAGCCGCGCACGGCCCCCCCGACTGCCTTCGGGTCCGCCAGATCGCCGCGGATCTGTTCGACCCCCAGCGGCTCGAGTTCCGGATAGCCGCCCCGCGAGAAACTGCGAACCTGGCGGCCTCCCTTCACGAGCCGCCGCGCAATCGCCCCGCCCAGAAAGCCGCCTGCGCCCGTCACCAGAACGAGCCCGGACGCGAGGCCTTCCAGGCCGGCGGCGTCTTCCCCGGAATGACGGGCAGGATGCCCGTCCCACTCACTCGGCGGCGAGTCTGCCATGCAGCCGCCTTTCCGCCCAGCGCGCCAGCTTCTCGCGGAAGATCTTGGAGTTGTGCCGGACGTCCACGGGGAAGGAGTGGTGAAACAGGACGGCCCGGATCCGCCGGGCCTCGTCCGAGAAGGCGCCCAGCTGCAGGATCTCGTTGCCCAGCTTCTGCGAACCCTTCCAGCGGCCCTTGTCCTCCAGCTCCACGCACAGCACCGGGACCTGTTCGGGCGCTTCGCCGATCCCCACCAGCGCCGTGCGCAGCACCGCCGGGTGCTGGTTGAAGATGCCCTCCAGCGGCACCGTGTAGAGCGTCCCCTGCAGGGTGATCACGCGGTGGGACTTGCGCCCGCAAAACCAGATGCGGCCCTCCGGGTCGCGGTAGCCCAGGTCACCCATCCGGTGCAGCACCTCGCCGCCGGGAGCCTCGATCTTGGCCAAGCGATTCGCTTCCGGACGCCCGTAGTATTCCTTCGACACGTTGGGCCCGGAGACGACCAGCTCGCCGACCTCCCCGTCGCCGACCTCCAGGTCGTCCGACCAGCGCGGGATGGCGTCGTCGGTGACCCGGATGAGCCGCAGCCGCACGCCCGGCAGCGGGCGCCCGATGCAGGTGCCCTTCCCCCGCGCAGACCCCTCGTCGGCCAGCAGCTCCCGGCTGCCGATGGAGCACACGGGAAGCGCCTCGGTGGCTCCGTAGGGGGTGAACACCTGCGCCTCTCCGGTCAGCAGCCCGGAGAACTGCTCCACCACCTTTCGCGAGACCGGCGCCCCCGCCGACAGCACCCGCCGCAGGCTGGGGAATTGCAGGCCCTGCCGGGCGGCGTAGGGCCCCACGCGCTCGAGCAGGGCCGGAGAGCCGAACATGTGGGTGGCCTGGTTGTCCTGGATCGCCGCCACGATCTTCCTGGGGTCGACCTTGGCCGGGCGCGTGAAGTCCATCTCGGGAAAGACCGTGGTCATGCCCATCCCCGGGTCGAAGAGGCCGAACAGCGGAAAGGTCGCCAGGTCCACTTCGCCGTCCTCTACTCCGAACAGCTCCTTCAGGAACCGCACCTGCGCCGAGAACATGCGGTGGGTGTAGACCACCCCCTTGGGAGGGCCGGTACTGCCGGAGGTGAAAACCAGCGCGGCCATCGACTCCGGCTCGGGCGGGTCCAGCGGCGAGTCGTCCCAGTCCCGCTCGGACAGGAGCCGAGAGAGTCCGTCGCCGCCGGTGAGCCGGCCCCCTCCCACGCTCAACGTGATCTCGATCGTGGAGCGGGCCCAACCGAGCAGCCGTCTCGCCGCCTGCGCCAGGGGGATGCCCACGAAGGCGGACGGCTCCGCCTCTCCCAGACATTTCTTCAGGTGTTTCCACCCCATGCCCGGGTCGACCAGCACCAGCACGGCGCAGGCCTTGACCAGCCCGAAGGTCAGGATCATGAAGTCGACCCCGGGCCGGACCATCAAGACCGTGCGGGTGGCGGGCTCGATGCCCAGCGAGTGCAGCGCGCGGGCGCAGCGGTTGCTCTGACGCTCCAGTTCGGCCAGCGACAGCGTGCCCTCGCTGCACACCAGCGTCAGCCGGCTGGGGTGGCGCCGGGCGGCTTCGGCCAGCTGTTCCGGGATGGTGGGGAAGTTCACGAGGCGGGCTCCCGGCGGACGAACCTCAGAATAGGGGGAATCACCGCCTCCGGCGCGTCCTCGAGGACGTAATGCCCCCCCTGCACGAAGCGGTGCACCTCGGCCCCGGGAAAGCGCCGCTCCCATTCGGCCAAAAACTCCTCGTCGAACACGAAGTCCTTCATCCCCCAGCAGATCAGCAGGGGGTGGGAGCGCAGGCGCCGGAGCCCGCGGTCCACCTCCGCCAGTTCCTCGTAGGAAGGATGGCCCGGCTCGAGCGGGATGTCCTGCACGAAGCGGAGCGTGGCGATGCGGTGGTCCCAGGAGTCGTAGGGAGCGGTGTAGCCGCGCCGTACGGCCGGGTGCATCGCCTGTCTGCAGCCCAGCCGGACCGCTCCCTGCGCGAACAGGTTGAAGCGCCGGATCGAGTAGGCCAGCAGGCGCGAACGCCGGATCAGGCGCAGGGTCCAGTGAATCGTGCCCGGGACGTGAAAGCCAGCGGTGTTCAGCAGCACGATCCGCCGCACCCGCTCGGGCCGGCGCACCGCGAAGCCCAGCCCGATGGGCCCGCCCCAGTCGTGCAGGATCAGCGTCAGCGGCCGCTCCGGCTCCACCGAGTCCAGAAAATGCGTGAGGTCCTCCACCCGCTGCGCCAGCCGGTACTGGTACGCCGAATCGGGCGGCTTGTCGGACAGTCCGCAGCCGACGTGGTCCGGCGCCAGCACGCGGTGGGAGTCTTCGAGAGCCAGCACCAGCTCCCGCCACATGAAGGACCAGGCGGGATTGCCGTGCACCAACACCACCGGGTCGCCCTCTCCCTGGTCCAGGTAGTGCATCCGGTGCGCGCCCAGCGAGTGGAAGTGAGACGCGAAGGGGTAGAACCTGCGCCAGACGGGCTCGCGGTCGTTCATGGGGGCGAGGGAGGGAGCGGTCAATACCTGAACGAGCCCAGCGCGGTCGTGACCCCGGCGCTCCCCATCAGCAGCAGGACCTGCATCCCCCGCTGCAGTTTGCCTTCCTCCTCGGCCACGGCCAGAGCCAGAGGCAGCGAAGCCGAGACAGTGTTGCCGAAACGGGGATGAGTCTCGAAGATCCGGCCCACGTCCAGCCGCAGCAACTGGGCCACTTTGCTGGTCGCGGAGCGGCTCACGGCGTGCCCGACGATCAGGTCGTGGCCCCGGCTCGCGATGGCCACCGCTTCCCGGAAATGCTCCACCAGCTTGCGGATCGTGAAGGAGAGCAACTCGCCCGGGGCGGTGAAGAAAGACATCGGGCGGACGCCGTTCAGGCCGTTGGAGGAAAAATCGCCCGCGTTGGGCAACAGCACCTTGCACAGCTCGTGCTTGTCACCCCAGGTCCGGAACGAGAAGCTGCTGTCGGCGACTTCTCCGTCCGCGGTCAGGATGGTGGCCGTGGCCGCTTCGCCGATGGTGAAGGCCGAGAAGGCGTTCTCGAGGTCTTCCAGGCGGGTCATTTCCAGGTTGGAACGGCAGTACTCCCTGAAGTTGAACTCGCAGTTCATCACCATCACCGTCCGGTAGACGCCCTGGTCCAGGAAGCTCTTGGCGATGGAGACGCCCCGGATCCAGCTGGCGCAGGCGTCCAGCACGTCGAAGCAGGTGGCGCGGCTCAAGCCCAGCTCGCTCTGGAAGAGGTTGGCGGTGGCGGGTTCGACCCAGCCGCGGCCCACCCCCGTGTAGATCAGCAGGTCGACGTCCTCGGCGGCCACCCCGCTCTTCTCCAGGGCCCTGCGGCCTGCCTGGACCGCGAAATCGATCGCTTTCTCGCCGTTGCTGCGGTGGTATCGCGTCTGCGTACCCGACAGCTTGAAAAAGCGGCGCACCCGATGTTCGAGCGCCCTCAACTCGTCCAGCGACAGGTGCTTGCGGCTCTTCTCGATCAGCTCGTCGATGATGGTCTGGTTGCTGACCTTCAACGACGGCAGAGCGTAGGAAATATTCAGGATTCTCATTGCTTCACTCTCGGGCCGCCCACCGGGATTCTACGATCCGCCTCATTCCCGAAGCGCCCGCACTTGCAGAACCCAATACTATAACCGTTTCCGGTTCGTCTTCCAAATTTTTCGGAGCCCAAGGCGCATCGGGGGCGGCTGCCGCCGGCCGGCGGCCTCACCACGCTCCAACGGTGTACGGGCGGGGAAAGTTCCCCCGGACACTCTCCCGAGAGTAAAGATGCGCCGGGGGGAGGGTTGGATTCGATTCAGACGGACACGGCGGCCCGGGAGGCGCCCGAGCGGGCCGCTTCCCACCCCAGCAGGGCCCGCTTGCGGATCACACCGCCGGCATAGCCGCTGATGGCGCCGGTGGAGCGGATCACACGGTGGCACGGAATCAGGTAGGAGACCGGGTTGGAGGCCACCGCCCCGGCCACCGCCCGGCTGGCGCTGGGACGGCCCAGCGCCCGGGCCAGTCCCTGGTAGCTGCAGACCTGGCCGGGCGGCACCGCCAGCAGCGCCTCCCACACCTTCAGCTGGAAATTGGTCCCCTTTAGGTAGACGGGCAGGGGGTTGCGGGGCTGGCCACGGGAAAACACGCGCCGGTTCCAGGCGGCGGCCGCCTCCCCGTCTTCGATCAGCCGAGCCCCGGGCCAGCGCCGTTCCAGTTGCGCCACCACCCCTTCGGGCGTGAGCGGACCCAGGAAACTGAGGTGGCAGAGGCCCCGCTCGGTGGCGGCCAGCAGCATGTCGCCGAACGGGCCCTCCTCGACGCCGTAGCGGATCTCGACCCCCTCGCCGCGGCGTTTGTACTCGCCGGGGGTGACGGCTTCCACCGCGACGAACAGGTCGTGCAGCCGGCCGGGCCCCGACAGGCCGGACTCGAGCGCCGCCTCCAGCAGCGGTTCGGAGTCCTCCAGCAGACGCTTGGCGTGCTGCAGGGTCAGGTATTGCACGAAGCGCTTGGGACTGACTCCCGCCCAGCGCTGGAAGACGCGCTGGAAATGGGTGGGGCTGGAGCCGACGGCTTGCGCGACTTCGTCCAGGTTGGGCTGGTCCAGGTAGTGCTGTTCCAGATACTCGAGGGCTCGGGCGATTCTTCGATAATCCTGCATGGCGTTCCTTTCTGTTCCTCCGCCGCCCACTCTACGCCGGGCCCGGAGGGGAAACCACCCGATTCTTGCGATCTTTTCGTACTGCTTCACACTCCCGCAGACGGCTCCGCAGAAACCGCCGCTCGGCCCGCGAGCAGGGCCGCTCGAGCGCCTCCCGGTAGTAGCGGGCCGCCCGCCCGGCGTCGCCCAGTTCGAGGCACAGCGCCCCCTGCGCCGCCGGCAGCAGGTGGTAGCGGCGCAGGGAGGGCTCTGCCTCCAGCGGCTTCAGGCAGGCCAGCGCCCGGTCCGGGCCTTCCACGAAGCTCAGCGCCACGCAGCGGTTCAGGCGCACGATGGGCGAGGGCTGCGCCTCGAGCAGCTGATCGTACAGCCGCAGGATCGACTCCCAGTCGGTGGCCGCGTAGTCGGCCGCCGACGCGTGCAGGGCGGCGATGGCGGCCTGCAGGTGGTAGGACGTCTGGCGGCCTCCGCTGATCGACTTCTCGAAATGCGCGAAGGCCCGCAACAGCGTGTGGCGGTCCCAGAGGCGCCGGTCCTGGTCGGCCAGCAGCTGCAACTCCCCGCTGGGCTCGAGCCGCGCCGGGATGCGGGCCGACAGGAACAGCATCAGGGCCAGCAGCGCGTGGGTGGAGGGGCGTGCGGTTGCTTGGCTGGCGGCCAGCGCGGAGGCCAGGCGCACCGCTTCGCGCAGCACGTCGCCGCGAATGACCCGGTCCCCCTCCTGCGGCCAGTACCCCTCGGTGAACATCGAGTAGAGCGCCGCCAGAACCAGCTCCAGCCGCGGCTCGATCTCGCCGGGTGCGGGCATCTCGAAGCGCACCTCGCGGGTCCGCAGGCTGCGCTTGGCCCGCACCAGCCGCTGGGCCACCGCCTCGGGCCGGCTCAGCAGCGCCCGGGCGATCTCGCTCACGCCGAAACCGCACACGGTCTTCAGGATCAGGGCCACGCTGGAGGCCGGCGACAGCCCCGGCTGGCAGCAGAGAAACATCATCCGCAGCTGCTCGTCGGCGACTCGTTCCTCGACCTCCTCGAACCCGTCGGTGGCCAGGGCCGCGAACTCTTCCAGCTGGTGGCGAACTTCCTCCTGTTTGCGGCGGAAGCTCTGGTGGCGGCGCAGCGCGTCCAGGGCCCGGTTGCGGGCCACCTGCACCAGCCAGGCCTCGGGCCGCCGCGGGACGCCGCGGAAGGGCCAGTTCTGCAGGGCGGCCATCAGGGCCTCCTGGACCACCTCCTCGGCCAGCGAGAGGTGGCGCGGGCCCAGGATGCGCACCAGCCGCGCCACCATCCGGCCGTACTGCCGGCGAAACAGGTTCTCCACCAGCTCGCCGACGCCGCCGTCAGACCCCGTCCCGGTCATCCCACCTCGTCGATCTCACGGATCTCGATCCGGCCGTGGTCCAGGTGCGGGCAGTCGCTCAGCAGCTCCTGCGCCTGGTCGTAGCCGTCGGCCTGAATCAGAAAGAAGCCCCCGATCACCTCCCGCGTCTCGCTGAAGGGCCCGTCGGTGACGATCTGGCCCTGGCGCCGGACGAGGTTGCGCCCCTCGCCGTCCTTCAGCTTTCTGCCGTCCAGCAGGTGCCCGGACTGGCGGAGCTTCCGGCTCCAGCGCTGATATTTCTGAATGATCTCCTGCATCTGCCCGGGGGCCAGGCCGGTGAAGGCATCCGCGGGCTCGTGAAGCAACACTACGTATCCTGCCATCTACTCTTCCTCCTGGGGGGGACGCGCCGCCCAATCGGCCGTCCCGTTCACAGCAGAAGACGATCGGGCCGGGCGCGAATCGACACCCGCGCTCAACCGCCGTGGGTCTCGTCGCCGCCCCCGGAGTCCGCCAGCTTCTGGAGGGCCTCCCCCGACAGCCGAAACACCGTCCAATCGTCCATCGGGACCGCTCCCAGCGACCGGTAGAACCGGATGGCGGACTCGTTCCAGTCCAGCACCCACCACTCCACTCGCCCGTAGCCTTTACGGCGGGCCCGCCGGGCCAGTTCCACCAGCAGCCCCTTGCCGATTCCGCGTCCGCGCGCGGGGGGCCGCACGAAGAGGTCCTCCAGATAGATCCCGGGCCGGCCCAGAAACGTCGAGAAGTTCACGAAGTAGAGAGCGAACCCGACCGCTTCTCCGCCCCTTTCCGCGATCAGGACCTGCGCCGCCTTCTCTCGAAAGAGCCAGCGGCCCAGTTCTTCCTCGGTGGCCACGACCTCGTGCGCCAACGTCTCGTATTCGGCCAGTTCCCGGATGAAGCCGAGAATCAGCCGGGTGTCCTCGGGGTGGGCGTCACGGAT
>JBFGHG010000045.1:0-10035 GCA_041578395.1 Acidobacteriota bacterium | reverse complement strand
CGGGGCCGCTACCCCAAGCACGCCTGGCCCGAGGATCCTCTGCTGGCGAAGCCCCGACGCGCTCCCGGGCGGCACTGAGGATTCCGGCTAGTAGTGCCGCTCCGGCTCCGGGATCGGCCCGTCGTACTCCTTCAGCACCTCGTAGACGTTGAACCACTCCCAGCGCCCGGGCGCCGCCCAGCTCCAGGGGAGAATGCCCCAGGCGGTGCTGTAAAAGCCCGCATGGGATTCGAAGTCGAGCAGGCGGACCGGGAAGTCCTCCCCCGTGGGACGCTGCTCCAGCAGCCGGCTGTAGGCCGCCCCGTCGTACAGCGTCACCCAGGGGAAGGCCACCCGCGGCTTGACGATCACGTCGCCCGGTTCGGGGCCCAGGGCGGTCCGGGGGAGCAGGCGCGCGCCGGCCTGCGTCATGTAATAGCGAAAACCCCATTCGCCCGTGAACCAGACACGGCGGTCGGGGCCCTCGTAGTCCGCCACCAGCCGCCGGGCCTCCCGCGGATAGAGCCGCGCGAAGCGGGTGTCGCCCCAGGCGATGGGCAGCGAGTAGAGCGCGGTCAGGACCACGCCCAGCCACACCAGGTTGCGCAGGAAGTAGGGGCTGAAGGCCACCTTGCTCTCCAGCTCGCGTAGCCACAGCAGAATCAGCGGAGGCGCCAGCAGCAGCGAATAGCGGACCGATCCGCTGGGGTAGAGCAGCAGCGCGGAGGCGGCAATCCCGGCCACCCACAACAGCAACAGGAAATCGCCTCCCCGGGCGGTTTCGGCCCAGGGGCGGCTCCAGGCCCGGCGGGCCAGGCCGGAGACGGTCAGCACGCCGGCCGCCGCGAACAGAGCCCACAGGAAGCTCTGCACGCCCGTCCAGCCCTCGGGCGCCAGCCAGGGGGCCGCCAGCGGCGCCGCCGCCAGCAGCGGAAGCAGCCACAGGCTCCGGTACCGGCCGAAGCCGTACCAGACGGCCAGGGGACTCAAAAAGGCGCCCCCCAGGTTCAGCAGCATGCTCAGCGCCTTGGCCCCGACCAGCGCCCCGGAAAACGCCTCCCGCTTGTCCATGTGCAGCACGGTCCGAATCAGCAGGAACCGGTCGTAGTGCAGATACCCGCGCGTGTACCAGATCACCCACAGCAGCAGCGGCAGCAGCAGCAGGACGAGCAGATGGCGCCGGGACGCCCCGAGGCGCCGCCAGTGGACGGCGAGGTAGGCTGCCAGCAACAGGATCAGCCCCAGGCTGAGCAGCGAGATCATGGCCGCGCCCAGCAATCCCAGCCCGGCCAGCCACCAGTCTGCCCGCGTCCCCTGCCCCTCGGCCAGCACCAGGAACCGGGACACCGCCAGGATCCAGAAGGCCAGCAATGGCACCTCGGTCATCAGGGTGTGGCTCAGCACCAGCACCCCCGGCCCCACCATCAGCAGGCAGGCCGCCGCCGCGGGAAACTTCGTGAAACGCCCCGCCAGATCGGCAAAGGCCCACACCGCCAGCAGCGGAAAGACCAGAAACGCCAGGTGGCATACCCATTCCACCTCCCCGCCGGCCGCCCAGACGACCACCGCCAGGTAGTAGGCCGTCAGCGGCAGGTGACTGTGGCTGGCCGCGTCCGGCGTGACGATCCCCTCGAAGACGGGCGGGTAGTCGTAGGGGTACAGCGGAGAGCGCAGAGCATTCTCCGCCACTTCCAGATAAATCCGATCGTCGATGTGAAAGGGTTGAAAGAGAAAAGGAAGGGTCAGGGCCAGGACGAGCAGCAGTGGAAGCCGTTTGGAGGTTCCAACCGTCCCTCGACGACTTTCTCGAGAATCACGGGCAGGGATGCCCGCGCCACCTCCCGGCCGTTTGAACATTGAAAATTGAAAATTGGAATTTAATTGACCGTTTGAGATTTGAGATTTGAGATTTGCTTCAAACCGCCCCCTCACGCCGCCTCAACTTCGCCAGATTCACCTTGTGAAATGCCCTCAAGTACACTCTTTCCAAAACTCTGATCACCGGAATCTCCGGCATGAACTCGAAGAACCGCCAGCGCAGCCGCAGCCGCAGATAGCGGTAGTAGAGGTCGTAGAGCAGCATCAGCAACGGTTTGAAGCGGTTCTCGCTGAAGCGCTCGAAGGCGCGCCGCTCGAAGAAACGGCTCATCACGTTCACCTTGCTGATGAAAGCGCGCTGGCGCCGGCTCAGGAAAGGGTTGTTGTTCTCGCCGAAGTGGAAGTGGCTCCACCCCTCCAGGGTGTCGGGAAAGTCCATGCCGTACACCAGCTTCGCTTTGTCGTACAGCGTGGTGCCCGGATAGGGGGTGTAGATGGCGACCGGCGCCACCCCGGCGTTGCGGTTGTCCGACAGCAGCTCGAACATGAAGTCGACCGTCTCCAGGGTCTCCTGCCGCTCTTCCTTGGGAAAGCCCGCCATGAACCCGAACTTGGCGTAGACGTCCGAGCCGGCCAGCAGGCGGTTCACTTCCCGCACCTGGTCCAGGTCGGTGCGCTTCAAGATTTCCTTCAGGCGGTCGGGGGAGCCCGACTCCACGCCGATCCACAGCTCCTTGAAGCCGGCCCGGTGCAGTTTGTCCAGCATCTCCGGCTTGCGCTTGTAGAGGTAGTCGACGCGGCAGGGAACCTGAATGAGCAGGTCCAGGTCCTTCTCGATCAGCAGGTCGCAGATCTTCTCCACCCGGCCCGGGTGGCCGAAGAAGTAGTCGTCCTCGATGAAGATGGCGCGGACCCCGAAGCGCTCCACCAGGTCGACGATGTCCGCCACCGTGCGCTCGGCCGAGAAGTAGCGGAAGCGGCGCTCGTTGAACTTGAGGTTGTAGCAGAACTCGCAGTCGAAGGGGCAGCCGCGGCTGGTGACGATCTGCAGCTGCGGCTCCGAGGTGGAGGGAGCCGTGGTGAAGTAGTGCTGCATGTCCAGCAGGCCGTAGTCGGGCCTCGGAATGACGTCCAGCTCCTCGATCATGGGCCGGCCCGGGGTGTATTGCGGCCGGTCCTCGGAGAGGTAGCCGATGCCCGCCACCTGCGACAGGTCGCCGCCTTCCCGCAGGCAGTCGGCCAGTTCGACCAGCGTGATCTCCCCTTCCCCCAGCACGATCAGGTCGCAGAGCGGGTCGCGCAGGGTGGAGTCGGGGCAGAGCGTGGGGTGCACGCCCCCCCACACGATCGGGATGGTGGGGTCCGCCTCCCGGACGGCGCGGGCGGCTTCCAGCCCGCCGCGGATCTGCATGCCGGTCATGCTCGAGACGCCCACGAGCACGGGGTGCTCCCGCTCGAGCGAGGCGGCCACGTCGGCGGCGAAGGTGGTGGTGAGCCGTTCGTCCAGGATCTCCACCCGGTAGCCGGCCATCTGCAGCACCGTGCCCAGGTAGAGGCAGGAGAGCGGCAGCCCCACGTTGACGCCGAACACGTCCATGCCGGTGATCGGGTACAGCAGCAGCACCTTGCCCAGGTCTTCGCGGACTTCCCGCTGCCACGGGTAGGTGGCCGAATCGCTCTCGTGCATGCTCCGGTCCTTCGTCACCATCGTTGTCATCACGTCCCGGAAGGCCGCGCCGCATTTCGCGTCAACCACCGTTTGTAGAGGTTTTCGGCCGCCGCCGTCAACTGCGGAAAGCGCCGCTGCATGCGAGGCCGCAGGCGGGCCAGGGGGGTCACCCAGGCCGGGTGGTTGATGTAGTCGCAGCCGGCGCACAGCTTCATCTTCTCGAAGTCGCGTTCGTACAGCAGCCGCCGCTTCTCGAGGAAGGCCTCCGAATGCCACACCTCGTGAATCGACTGCTCCCGCACGTTGCCCACCGTGTACTCCGCCTCCGAATCGAAGCAGCACATCGCGACCCGTCCGTCGGCCAGGATCGTGATGTAGTGCTGCAGCCGTTCGCAGAAGTTGATCTTGTGGTGAGGCCGCCCGTTGCCGTTCAGCTTGCCGGCCCAGTTGAAGTACACCGAGTAGCGGACCGTGTCCGCCTCGGCCCAGGCCTGCTGCAGCCGGGCGCGGCTGTCGCGGTTCTCCGGGACGGTGACCATGGCGATGGAGACGTGCGGCCGCTGGAGGCCCAGCTGGTTGCGGCGCCGGATGAAGTGCAGCACGTTGCCCCGCACCTGGTCGTAGTCCAGGTTGAGCCGGATCTTCTCGAAGGTCTCCTTGTCGCCCCCGTCGATGGAGACGATCATGCTGTCCAGCAGCCCGTCCTGCAGGATCTCCTCGGTCAGCTCCGCGTCCAGTTTGGACCCGTTGGTGGTCAGGTTCAGATGGGTGCCCGGCGCCCCGCGGCGCACGTAGCGGAAGTAGTCCAGGACTCCCGGAACCAGCAGACTCTCGCCGTGCAGAAAAGGCAGGATCTTGGGCGCGCCGCGGCTGCCGCACTCGTCCACGATCTTGCGGAACAGGTCCATGGGCATGATCGCTCGCCGGCGCAGCATCTCCGGCGTGGCGCAGATCGTGCACCGCGCGTTGCACACGTTGGTCAGCTCGACGTAGACCTGATCGGGGAAGTCGGGATAAGCGTACATACGTCGCTGACTCAGTTGACCCGAGAGGCCTCTCTGGAGAGAAACTGCGGGAGGAAGTTCCTCTCGATCGCCTTCAGGTACTTCTTGCTGGAGCGGACGTTCATCAGTTTGGGCAGCATCCGCAGGAACCGGAAGCGGGTCAGGAAGAAGAGCAGGTACGCCTTCCGCTGCAGCCGCTTCAGGGTGTCGAAGTCGAAATCGTGGGTCCGGATCTTGGCCACCTCGTGCAGGTGGTCCGTCTCCCGGTTGGCGTCGTACAGCCCGTCGCGCAGGATTTCCCGGCTCAGCTCGGTGCCCGCGTAGGGAATCACGATGCTGAACAGCGCCTCGTCCAGGTCGGTCTTGCACGCGAAACGGATCGTCATGTTGATTTCTTCGACGGTCTCGGTGGGAAAACCGATCATGAAGAAGCCCAGCGTGTTGATCCCGTACTTGCGCATCCAGCCGACCACGTCGTTGACCATGTGCAGCTTGAGGTACTTCTTGCTGCGCTTCTGGACGCGCGGGCTGGCCGACTCGATGGCGATGGCGATGTGGTGCGTGCCGGCTCGAGCCAGCTTGCGGACCAGCTCCTCGTCGATGCGCTCCAGCCGGATGCCGTTGCCGAACTGCAGGGCCACCTTCATCCCCGATTCCACGATCAGGTCGCAGATGCGCTTGGCCCGGTCCATGTCGAAGTTGAAGATGTCGTCCTCGATCATGAACTCCTGGATGCCGTAGTCGCGGTAGAGCAGCTCCATCTCGGCCAGCACGTGCTCCGGCGTGCGGGCGCGGAACTTCTTGCCGAACAGGTCGTGGCAATAGGTGCAGTGCCAGGGGCAGCCGCGGCTGGTGAACACCTGTATGGCGCGGGCGTACTTGGGCGTGTAGCGGGCCGACTCGGCGGTGGCGTAGCGCTCGAGGTCCAGCAGCTCGTAGGCCGGCAGCGGGATCTCGTCCACTTCCCAGATGGGCGCCCGCGGCAGGTTGCGGACCGGCTCTCCGTCCCCGTTCTTGAACGCCAGACCGGTGACGGCCGACATGTCCGCACCGTTTCCCAGACTGTCCAGGAACTCGGCGAAGGTCTCCTCGCCCTCCCCCATGCAGACGTAGTCGCAGTAGTCGCCCGCCAGGACCTCCTCGGTGACGATGGTGGGGTGCTGGCCGCCGAAGACGGTACGGATGTTGGGATCGAAGGCCTTCACCTGCCGGGCGGCGATCTCGGCGCCCTCGAACTCCGCGGTCATGCAGGTGAACCCGGCCAGGTCCCAGCTCCGCTCCTTCAACTTGGCCTCGAGGACCGGTTCGGGATCCGACTCCAGCGCCAGATCGAGGATCTCCACGTGGTGGCCGCGCCGCTGGGCGATCGGGGCGATGTAGACCAGCCCGATGGGAATCCCCACGATCATGTCCATGAAAGTCGGCTTCCCCCGGATCAGCAGAATATTCATAGCGTCTTCCGTTCCACTCCCGCGCGCGGGCATTCTACCGGTCCACGAACAGCGGCACCCGGTAAAAGACCGCCAGTTTCTCGAGTTTCGGAATCCAGGTCCTGATCTTGAACATGTCCACCAGAAAGCTCCCCAGGATCACCGGCAGGCGTGGGTTGGGAGCGTGGCAGTTCACGCAGTCGGGGTACTCGCTCAAATCGCCCCGCAGATGCGCCGCCCGCATCCGCTGCATCTTCTCGGAGTTCCACAGTTCGTGGACCGACTGCTCGTTGACGTTTCCGAACGGCTCCGACTGCCAGGTGTGACAGCAGGGGTAGAAGTCCCCTTTGTAATTGATGGTGGCGGGGCCCTGCCAGAGCTGGTAGCAGGGGTGCCGCCGGCGTTCGTGCTGGATCCGCTCTTCGAGGGCCACCTCGGGGATGACGATCTCGTCTTCCTTGATGCGGATTTCGTCCACCCCTTCCACGTCCCACATGCGGTGGAAGTCGCGGACCTGGTGCCGGTTGTGCGGCAGGCGGACCATCTGCAAAACCGTGAACACGTCCGCGCCCATCTCCTTCTTGACTTCCAGGAAGCGCAGGATGTTGGCCCGCACCTGGTGGAAATCGCCCCCCTTGCGGTACTCCTCGTAGACCTCGGGGGTGGTGCCGTCGAAAGCCAGGATGATGTTGTCCAGGCCGGCCCGGATGAGTTCGCGGCTCTTGGCGTCGTCCAGCAGGCTGGCGTTGGTGGACACGACGGTGTAGATCCCATGGTCCTTGCAATAACGGACCATCTTGTGCAGCTCGGGGTTCATCAGCGGCTCGCCGCCGCCCCAGGGGAAGACCAGCTCGGTCTGTCCCTTCACCTGGTCGATCACGTCCTTGAACAGCTCGAAGTCGAAGTCTTCGGGGGGGTAGTAGCCGAACTCCCGGGGGCACATCGGGCACTTGAAATTGCACTTCGCCGTGTTCTCCACGATCAGGGTGATCGGGTACGCGTCCAGGTCCGCCTGGCCGGTCAAATAGCCGGTGGCGAGGCGGTACCGATTCCGGATCTGGGACCACTTCATGGTGCTAATTCCTTCGCCGCCACCATCTTAACAGAATGCCCCGTCACCGCAAGGGTCAGGACGCTTTCGACCGGCTTTTGCGGGGCCCCGGAAACGGCGCTGGAGTCCGCGGCAAGGCCCGCCCGAAATCGAGCGCCCGATACCCGGGCCACGGTTTGCTGTTATCATCCCAACCATGCAGTACGGTCGCAACTCCTCGCTCACGATCGGCCCCCGCATCACGCCGCGGGTCAAGGTGCTGATCATCACCTGCGTGGGGGTATTCCTGCTGCAGTTGCTGGCGGGCCGGGAGATGCTGCTCATCTTCGGCCTCACTCCGGCCGCGGTCCTGGGCAAGTTCTTCCTCTGGCAGCTGGTCAGCTACCTGTTCCTGCACGGCGGGATCGGGCATCTGCTGATCAACATGCTGATCCTGTGGATGTTCGGGAGCGAAATGGAGCGCTACCTCGGACCCAACCGCTTCCTGCATTTCTACTTCGTGACCGGGATCGGCGCCGGGGTGCTGTCGGTGCTGGTCGACCCCTTCTCGGGTGTCCCGATCATCGGGGCCAGCGGGGCCGTCTACGGCATTCTGATGGCCTACGGAATGCTCTTTCCGAATCGCCTCGTCTACCTCTATTTCCTGTTTCCGATCAAGGTGAAGTACCTGGTGGCGATCATGGGCGCGATCTCGCTGCTCTCGGCCCTCGGCTCCTCGGGCAACGACATCGCTCACGTGGCGCACCTGGGGGGGATGGGTTTCGCCTTCCTCTACCTGAAGGGCTGGCTGTTTCCGTCCAACCTGCGCCAGGCCTACTACCGCTGGCGCCTGAACCGAATGCGGCGCAAGTTCAAGGTCTACGAAAACGAGCGCCGCAACCGCGAAGACGACTACTGGATCAACTAGGAGAGGTGGGACGGGCATCCATGCCCGTCATTCCCAGACAAAGAATCACGGCCTGGAAGGCCGCGCCACACCGGAATCACGCCCCGGAGGGCCGTGCCACGGCCCGAGCCACCCCGGCGGCGGTCCGCAGTACTTCCGCCTTGTCCGTGCGCTCCCAGCTGAAGTTGGCTTCCTCGCGGCCGAAGTGCCCGTAGGCGGCGGTGGCCTTGAAGATGGGGCGGCGCAGGTCCAGCGTCTCGATGATGCCCTTGGGCGTCAGGTCGAAGTTGTCCCGGATCAGCTCGGTCAGCGTGTCCTCCGGGACCTTGCCGGTGCCGAAGCAGTCCACCATGACCGAGACCGGCTCGGCCACGCCGATGGCGTAGGCCAACTGGACTTCGGCGCGCTCGGCGAGCTCGGCCGCCACCACGTTCTTGGCGATGTAGCGGGCCATGTAGGAGGCGGAGCGGTCGACCTTGGAGGGGTCCTTGCCGGAGAAGGCGCCGCCGCCGTGGCGCGCCATGCCGCCGTAGGTGTCTACGATGATCTTGCGGCCCGTCAGCCCGCAGTCGCCCTGCGGCCCGCCCACCACGAAGCGTCCCGTGGGGTTGATGTAGATCTTCGTGCGCGAGTCCATCAACTCGGGCGGCATGACCGCATCGATGACGTGCTCGCGGATGCCGCGGTGAATCTGCTCGTTGCTGGCCTTGTCGCTGTGCTGGGTGGAGATGACCACCGCGTCGGCCCGCACCGGCTGGAAGCCCTCGTACTCGATCGTCACCTGCGACTTGCCGTCGGGCCGCAGCCACTTCAGCCGGCCCGACTTGCGGACCTCCGAGAGCCGCCGGGTGAGCTGGTGGGCCAGCTGGATCGGCATCGGCATCAGCTGAGGCGTCTCGTTGCAGGCGAAGCCGAACATCAGGCCCTGGTCGCCCGCCCCGCCCGTGTCCACGCCCATGGCGATGTCGGGAGACTGGTTGTCCAGGGAGCAGACCACCCCGCAGGTGTCGCAGTCGAAGCCGTACTTGGCCCGGGTGTAGCCCACCTCGCGGATCGTCCGCCGGACGATCTCCGGGATCTCGACGTAGCAGCCGGTGGTGATCTCGCCGGCCACCATGGCCAGCCCCGTGGTGATCATGGTCTCGCAGGCCACGCGCGCCTGCGGGTCTTCTCGGTAGATGGCGTCCAGCACCGCGTCCGAGATCTGATCGGCGATCTTGTCGGGGTGTCCCTCGGTCACGGACTCCGACGTGAACAGGTTTCGCACCTTCGGGTTCATTGCTCCTCCTCGGACCCGGGAAACTCCCCTTCCCCAGCCCCAAAAACCAGGGCGCCGCCGAACGCCCATTCGGCGACGCCTCGGATGAAACGCGACATTATACTACGGCTCGTCAGCGGGGCGGCAGCACCGGGCCTGGTTCGACCCGGCGGCCCTGCCCGCCCGGCAGTTCCATCGGACCGGGCTTCACCGTGAAGGACGGGAACTGCGCCAGGAACTCGTCCCAGCCCATCTCCAGCACGCCGTGGCCCTCGCCCGCACGCGGGTCCTCACCCGCGTCGATGCGGCCGCCGCCCTCGCGGGCCCGCAGGGGAAACCCGAGGGTCTGCATGAAGTCCTGATACCCCTTGGCGCTCATCGGCATGATGGTCCGAGCCGAAGGCGTACCGGCGGAGGCCGGCAGCACCAGCGGGTCCCGGGCGGCCACGGCCGCCACGTCCACCGGCGGGATCGCCAGGCCGTAAAACTCGTTGATTCGCTCGATGAAGGCGTTGGCGGTGAGGGCGTGGGCCGTGTTGGTGGGGTGCACGCCGTCCAGCGTGAAAATGCCCCCCAGGAAATCGGTCGTCAGCAGCCGGCCGCCCACCATGACGCCGTTCTGATCGATGTCGTTCAAGATGCCGTTGGCGTCCACCACCGGGATGCCCAGCTGCGCGGCCACCACGTCGATGAAGCCGTTCATCTGGGCCACCCGCAGCCGCAGCTGCCCCGTCTCCTCGGCGGTCAGCACCACGTTGGGAGGCAGCGGAGGGGGCGCTTCGCCCGTCAGGATGGCCGTGACCAGCGGGATTCCGACCGCCGTCACATGGTCGCCCGGGCCGATCCCCCGGATGGGACCGATCACCTCCAGCGGCGCTCCCGCCGCGGCCGCGACTTCCTCCGCCGGCGTCAGGAACGGGATGATCGTGACGTCCGGGAT
>JBFGHG010000044.1:0-10137 GCA_041578395.1 Acidobacteriota bacterium | reverse complement strand
CTCGTCCAGCCGCCGGTAGCCCGCCGCCCGCCGCGCCACGACGTGCTTCTGGTCGTCGTGAAAGTGCGTGTTCTCCATGCCCAGCGGCTCGAAGATCTCCTCCCGGGCGAACTCCGACAGCGTGCGGCCCGAGGCGCGCTGCACCAGGTGGGCCAGCAGCAGGTAGTTGCTGTTGCTGTACAGGTACTGCTCGCCGGCGGGGAAGTTGGTGTCTTTCTGCCGGGCCAGCATTTCCAGGGCTTCCGCGTCGGTGTAGTAGTCGTCGTCGCGCAGCCCGGAGAGCGAGGCCAGCGTCAGGTAGTCGCGCAGGCCGCTGGTGTGGTGGACCAGGTGGCGGATCGTGATCGGGTTCGAGTAGCGGGGGATCTCGGGAAAGAACTTCTGCAGCTCGTCGTCCAGCGACAGCTTCCCCTGTCTGGCCAGCAGGGCGACGGCCGCCGCGGTGAACTGCTTGGAGGTGGAGCCGATGCGAAACACCGTATCGCTGCCGATCGCGATTCCCCACTCGAGGTTGGCCATGCCGTAGCCGCGCCGGTAGACGAACCGCCCGTCCCGGATCACGCCCAGGGCGCAGCCGGGCGAGTTGCTGCGGTCGAATTCGGCGAACAGTCCGTCGACTCTGGTGAGCGTATCCCTGGAAACAGAGCCCGGCAGCCAGCCGGATGCCGCCGCCAGGAGCAGGCTGCAGGCGAGTAACCGGTTCATGGGGATTCAGTGTCTGATTTTTGCAGGAGCCTGGCAAGTCCGCCGCGCCGCTCTTTGACGCGGCCGGGCGCTCGGGTAGAATTGCAATCCAGCAACGGAAAGCGGTTTGGGTCTCGAGAGATTCGGAAGATACGAGATTGTCGAGGAACTCGGGCGGGGTTCCATGGGAGTGGTGTACAAGGCCTACGACCCCCTGCTCAAGCGTCACCTCGCGATCAAGACGGTGGGAGCGGCGGCGCGGGCAAACCAGGAGTTCGTGAGCCGCTTCTTCCGCGAAGCCGAAGCCACGGCGGGTCTGAGCCACCCCAACATCGTCGGCATCTACGACATCGGCGAGGTGGGCGACCGCCCCTACATCGCGATCGAATACCTGGAGGGCGAAGACCTCGAGACGGTCCTGGGCAAAGGCGCCTTCATCCCCTTCAGCCGGAAGCTGGACATCCTGATTCAGCTGTGCGACGGGCTCGAGCACGCCCACTCCAGGGGCGTGGTGCACCGAGACGTCAAGCCCTCCAACGTCCACCTCACCCTGGAGGGGGACGTCAAGATCGTGGATTTCGGCATCGCCAAGCTGCTCTCCTCCAACCTGACCACCACCGGACAGCTGATGGGTACGCCCTCGTACATGGCGCCCGAGCAGGTCTCCGGAGCACCGGTCGACCAGCGCAGCGACCTGTTCGGGGTGGGAGTGATGCTCTACCAACTGGTCACCGGCTGCAAGCCCTTCGCCGGGGACGACTTCCGCACCGTCATGTTCTCCATCGCCAGCCAGCCGCACCCCCCGGTCCCGGAGCAGTTCCCCGGCTGCGCCCCCTCGGTGGCGGGTCTCGTCGACCGCGCCCTGGCCAAGGATCCGGAGCAGCGTTTCCAGACGGCTGGCGAGCTGAAAGAGGCGCTGGCCGAGCTGCGCGGCGAGCTTCCCGCGCTGACGGCGGAACTTCAGCAGGAGCTGGGCGTCCTCGCGGACCGGCTGCAGCAGCAGCGGTCGACGTTCGCCGGCGGCCCGCTGGAGGAATTTCTGGCCGACCTGCTGGACGAGCCGAGCGCGGCCGACTCGGATCGGACCGTGTTCGGCCTCGAGGTCGAGAGAGAGCGCGACTACGGATACCTCCTGAGCCGGCATGCCCTGCTGGCCGCGCGGCTGCGGCGGCTGGAAGAGCTGGCGGAGCAGCGGGAGAACCTCGAACAGCTGGCCGCCGGCGTGCGCCGGCAGTTCGAGGAGCAGGACTGGGCCGCCTGCCGGGCCAGCTTGGAGCGGATTCTGGAAGCGATTCCCGGCAGCGCCGAGGCGGCGCGGCTCGATCAGGTTTGCCGCCGCAAGCTGGAAGACGACCGTCTCGGCCCGGAGGCGGCGGCGGAGCTGGAGGAGGCCTTCCTGGCCCTGGAGGCGCATCTGGAGGCCCGCGAGTTCGTCGAGGCCGGCCGGGTGGCCGCCGAAATCCGTGCGCGCGACCCCGAAAACCCGCGCCTGGCCGGTCTCCCGGAGCGCTGGAGCGCGGCCGGAGGAGGGGAGCCGCTTGCCGAAGCCGCGGAGCCCGCCGCCGACAGCCGGACGAGCGAACGGAGCGGGGCGTACCGCTGGGCGCTGGCGGCCGCGGCCGTTCTCGCTCTGGTGGTTCTCCTCTCCGCCTGGCTGCTCTGGCCGGAGGAAGAGGCGCGTCCCCTGATCGTCTACCAGGTGCGGGCGGGCGATACGCTGGAAGGCCTCTCCTCCCGCTTCGACGTCCCCCTGCGCCAGCTCGCCGACCGCAACCGGCTCGAGGCGTCCGCGCCCCTGCTGCCGGGCCGGATGCTGCACCTGGGGAGCCGACCGAGCGAGGCGGGGACGCTGGTCCTCGACCTGGCCCCCTGGGCGTCGGTGGACTCGCTGGTGCGGAGCGCCGACGGGGCCGAGGTGTTGGGGGGCGCCGCCTGGACTCCGCTGACGCTGGACCTGTCCGCGGGCGAGTACCTGGTCAAAGCCAGCAACCCCGAGCTGGGGAGCAACCTGGAGTTCAGCCTCCGGGTGGAGTCCGGCGTGGTGACGCGCGAGGAACGGGCCATGCCCGGCTTCGAACTGGACAGTGAGCTGGACTCGCTCTTCGGCCCGCGCGAGGGCGGGGAAGGGGGCGGCCGATGAGCTGGCGGGCCGTGGCGCTGGCGCTGGTTGCGGCGTGCGGGACGCTCTGGTTGGCCTCGCCCGCCGGGGCTCAGGACTGGGACGACCTCTACGAGCGGGCCGTGGCTTCGATCGAGGCGGCTCTCGAGCGGAACGCCCAGGCGGAAGACCCGGTCTGGGCGGAAGCGAGGGGGCTGCTCGAGCAGGCGATCGCCCTCCGGCCCGAGCCGCAGACGGGCCGGTTCGGCATGCTGGTGGCCCGCCGCAAGAAGTACTTTCCGCATTTCTACCGGGGGGTGACCCAGCTGCGGAGCGGGCGCTACGAGGAGGCCGGCGAGAGTCTGGGGCGGGCCCGCCAGTTCGGGGCCGTGCTGGAGGACGGCAAACTGGGCGCGGAGTTCCTCGAGTGGGAGGCGTTGCTCTCCTACCGCCTCGGGTCCGATCAGCTGGAGCAGGGGATGCTGGCCGAGGCCCTGCAGAACCTCGAAGCGGCGGAGAAGTCGGGCCGGCTGGCAGCCGAGCACCGCGACGAGCTGGCCGGGCGGCTCGAGGAGGCACGCCGGCGGCTGGCCCAGCGCACCAGCCGTTTCGAGGGGTTGGCGTCCAGCGCCGAATCCCACCTGGAAGCGGGCCGCTACGGGGCCGCCCTGCGGGACCTGGAGGAGGCGGAGCGCTTCGACCGCGGCCAGTTCGAGCAGCGCGGGCTGGGGGAGCTTCAGCAGCGGGCGCGGGACCGCCAGGTGGACGTCCTGCTGGCCGAGGTGAAGGCGGGCGGCTCCCCCTCCGAGATTCAATCGAAGCTGAAGCAGGCACTGGCGATCCGGCCCGGCCGTCCGGACGTGCAGCAGGCCTTGCGCTCCATCATCGGCGAGTATCCGTCCCTGCGGGCGCGCGGGGACGAAGCGCGCGAAGCGGGGGATTGGGCTGCCGCGCTGGGACCCTACCGGCGGGCGCTGCTCTTCTTTCCCGGCGACGCCGCCCGCGACCGCCTGGGTCCGCGACTGGAGAGCGTCACCCGCAGCCTCTTGCGGGAGGCCGTCGCGGACCTCTGTTCGGGCCGCGTCGACGCGGCGGCCGGCGTCCTGGAGCAGGCGGTCGAAGCCGGTGCGGACGAGGCGTCGGTCTACGCCTATCTGGGAGTGGCCTATGCCCGAGCGGCCTTTCGCAGCCTCGAGGAGAGCGCAGTGCGGGAGTTTCGCGACAAGGCCCTGGAGCAGTTCCGCCGTGCGCACCGCCTCGCTCCGGATTACGAGCTTCCCGCCCGCCTCGTCTCGCCGCTGATCCTCCAGCTGTTCCAGCAGGCCGCCGGCGAAGGGTAGTGTGAGGTGGCGCGGGCATCCCTGCCCGCGATTCCGAAATCACGGCCTGGAAGGCCGCGCCACACACTTCACGACTCCAGGATCTCTACGACCACCGGCCCGCGGGGGCGGGCCAGGCAGGCCAGTCGGTATTCGCCCCCTTCCAGCCCGCACAGTTCTTCCAGCGTGTCGCTCTCGGCCTCGCCGCGCGGGTCCAGGTTCTCGCCGCCGGCCATGACCCGGACGGGGTCGCTGCCGCAGATGCCCTGGTGGCACTGGGCCTGGATGGGGATGCCCGCCTCTTCGGCCAGTTCGCAGATGGTTTGCCCGGGGCGCACCCGAACGGCGGTCCCCGAGCGGCCGAAGGTCACGGTGGGCCCTTCTGCCGGCGCGGGCCGTTCCCGGAGGGGCGGCACCTCGAACTGCACCTCGCTGGAGGGCGCGGCCTCCTCCCCCAACGCGAGCCGCAGCACCTGGTGGCCGATCAGGATGCGGTCACCGTCGAAGATCTCGGTGGGCCGGCGGACCTGCAGGAGGGTGCCGTTGGTGCTCTGCAGGTCGGTGAACGCCGGCCCGCTCTCCTGCAGCGTCACCGCGAGATGGCGGCGCGAGAGGGAGCCGTCGTTGCGGTCCAGCGTGAGCGGGGCCTCCCGCCCCACCACCAGCTTGCCTTCTTCCGACAGCGGATGGCGTCGGACCTCCGTCCCCGCGGCGTCGTAGTGGACCAGCTCCAGACGCCCGGGACTTCCGGCGAAGACCAGCCACTGCCGGCCGGCGCGCAGCACGGCGCCCACCTCCACGGATACGGGCCGTCCCTCGGCGGGCCGGAGGAAGACGCTGCCTTCGCCGCTTTCGTCCGTGAGCCAGTAGCCGCCGTCCCGATGGTGGATCGAGGCGTGGCGGCCGGCCAGCTCGGTGTCGCCCTCGAAAACGACGTCGCAGCGGCGGCTTCCGATCGTGGTCACGCCCTCGGCCTGCAGCGGAAATTCTTCGGCCGTCGTGTCCCCGTCCAGGACTCGCACCAGCCGGGGAGCGGGCGCCGCGGCGACGGGTTCTTCGACGCCGGTCTGGAGAGGCGCCGCCGGAGCCGGCTCGGCATCCTGCACCTGGACGTGAATCCGGGTGGCGCCGCTCAGCTTCTGGGCGATGACTTCCGCCACCATCACGCCGTCCCGCAGGGCCGACTTGATGTTGCCGCGCCGCTTGACCTCGCGGAATCCGGCCGGGTCCCCGTCCGGAGTCTCGGTCTCCAGGTAGGCCGGACTGAGCAGGTCTCCGGCCAGGTACAGATTGGGAAGGGCCGTCTCCATCAGCGGACTGACGACGAAGCGCTGGCGGTTCTTGGGCCCCCCGCTGACCTGGAAGACCCCGATCGAATTCAGTAGCGCCACCGGTAAATCCTCGCCAATGCAGGCGATGCAGGAGCGGACCGGGAACTCGAGCTGGGTGGTCTCGGCGGGGCGCTCAGCCAGGACCTTGCGGTCGGTCCGGACGCAGAGGAAGTCCTGGCTGTCGGGGTCGGTCCAGACGGCCACCGGTTCGCTGTGCGGCAGGTAGCGGATGTTGCCGTTGCCCACGTAGGCCTCGAAGAAGACGTCCGACAGGGCCTTGGAGACCTTCGGCATCTGGTCGCCCCGGTAGGACCAGTAGACGGACGACGATTCGCCTGCCTGTTTCTTGGCTTTCGAGATGGAGATCACGGCCTCGGCCGCCGAGGTGCCGCCCCCGATCACGCAGACGGGCCCCGAGACGTAGCCGGCGGGGTCGACCAGCCGCCGCGCGATCGCCTCCACCCGTCCCGGGATGTCGATCCGGCGGGGTACGCCGCGGCCGATGGCGAAGACCACGTGGCGGGCCCGCAACTGCTCGGGCTGATCGCTGTTGTGGTTCCAGGTTTGAGCCAGCCAGAGGCCCTCCGGATCCGTCTCCAGGCCGGTCAGCTCGATCCCCAGCCTGGCCGGGACGCTGAACCTCCGGTAGAGGGCCTTCCAGGTGCTGCACATCTCGTCCTTCTGGATCGGTTCGAAGGCCAGCTGGGAAACCAGCTCCCCTCCCTGGGGGAACTTCTGCAGGTCGCCGCCGCCGAAGCCGGGCAGGATCGGCTTGTCCTTGGCGTAGTCGCGGATGCGCTTCATCAGGTCGTCGTGATCGATGACCAGGGCGGCCATGCCCAGCTCTTTGGCGCGAAAGGCCGCGGCCGTCCCGGCGGGTCCGCCTCCCACGATCAGCGCGTCCAGCACTTCCGGCAGCCGGACGGGTTCGTCCAGCACCAGAGCACCGTCCGGCAGTCGTTCGCTCGGCTCACTCATCGGTTGCTCTCCAGACGATGCGCGCCTCCAGGCTGCCGAAGCGCAGCGTGCTTCCGGGCTCCACGTCCACCCGGTTTCGGACTCGCTGATCGTCCACGAAAGTGTAGTTCACGCTGTCCGCGTCTTCGAGCGTCAGCCTCCCTTCGCACCACTCGAGCCGGGCGTGGCGGCGCGAGACGCTGGGGTCGGCCAGACGGATGTCGGACTCCGGGCTCCGGCCCACCCAGTAGCTGCGCTCGGCCAGGGGAAACTCCAGCGGGCCGTCGGGGAGTTTGGCCAGCAGGACGGGTTGGCCTCCGGGTCTAGAGGGTGGAGAAGGAGACTCGGCCGGAACCTGTACATCCGGGCCGCCAAAGCTGGGGACGGCGATTCGTCCGCCGGACTCGAGCAGGGTGCCGCCGGCGTCGGGGGGCGGCTGCGGCTCGGGGGGCCGGCTGGAGAAGTCCGGGACTTGGACAGTTTCGGGTCTCGTGATCGTGGTGCCGTCGCTGGTCATGGCCGCGGGCGCGGTTGGCGTGCGCCCCCGCACGAACAGGAAGTCCTGCCCGCCCACGGTGATGACGTTCAGATCGCCCAGCGGGACGCGTCCCCGGGCGACGACTCCGTCCACCTCAATCACGGCCCGGCGGGCGGCGGGCTCCAGGTAGTAGCGGCCCGCCTCGGGGTCGAACCCGATCTGCGCGTGACGCGGCAAAACCCGACCCGAAGAGACCACGATCTGGTTGGCAGGGTCGCTGCCCAGCGTGGCCGCCTCGGCGAGCGGGTATTCCGAGCCGGCGGCAGGGCCGGTGGGGCAGAAGAGTCGGGCTCGCGGCTCGGGCATCTCGCTCACTCCCCGGGGGTCCAATGGTACCGGTGACAATGGGTACAGCCGTCCGGCGCCCGGTCGCCATCGTGGCAGCCGCGGCAGTTCGCGATGCGCGGAAAGCTCTCCCCGCCGTCCTCCCGGACTCCGCCGTGACACTCCAGACAGCCCAGCTGAATCTCGTGCGACCCGTGGTCGAAGTTGGCCGCCCACCGTAGCAGTCCGCCGGCCACCTCCGGCACCGCCTCCCCATGGCAGTCCGGGCAGAGTGGCGCGGCCATCCTGGCCGTGATTCCGGAATCACCGGCAGGGTTGCCGGTGCCACTACCGTCATGGCAGATCTCGCAAGCCTCCTCCAGGTCAGTCAGGCCGAAGTCGGTTTCCAGGGCGGCCAGGTGGAGCGGGTGGGGGAAGACGGACTCGCCGGGTGCCTCGGCCGAGCGGAAGTCCTGATGGGCGGAGGCGAACGGCGCGAAGGAGTGGCAGGACAGGCAGTGTTCGTCCGCCCGCGAGACGGGTGCGGCGGCCCGGCCCCGGTGTTCCCGGTGGCAGTGGACGCAGGGCGGCCCCGGCTCCTCTCCCACCGCGTGGGCCGCCGGCTCGTGACAGGCCCGGCATTTTTCGTCGGCGACCGGCTGGAAGGGATCGTGACAGCTCTCGCAGCCCCCTTCCAGTCCCGCGTGACTCGAAGAGAGGGGACCGGCCGAGGCCAGGTTTGCGCCGCCCGACCAGAGCCCGACCCCCAGGACGATCACCCCCGCAACCGACACCGCCGCTCCCAGCGCCAGCAGCCGGTTGCGGCCCTCGAGGCGCGGGTACGACTGGGCGGCGGGGAGTCCGGACTTGCCGAGGAATCCTTTCTGAGGCCGGGTTGGATCGGACATGCGCGACGTCAGTAATAGGTTACGAAAAACAGGTGCAGGCCGAACAGGGCCAGCAACAGCAGCGAGAAAGGCACGTGGCCGTAGAGCCACCAGCGCAGCGCCCGTTGCAGGGTGTAGTGGGCGTCCAGTTCGAGCTTGCTGACGAAGAGCGCTTCCAGCTGCTCGAGCCGCTCGGCTTCCTCGGGCGGCACCAGGCGGCCCACGTAGCGGAAGCGCCGCGCCTGCGAACGGATACCCCCCGTCACGTCCAGGAAATAGGTCAGACGCGGGCGGGGAGCGGCCAGCACCGGGGCCAGTTCCTGCTCGAAGAAGTCCCGCAAGGTGCCGCCGCTTCCCTGCGCGAGTTCCGCCGCCCGTTCCCGGAGGGAGGCGGCCAACTCCTCGATCCGCTCGAAATGGACCTCGGTGCTCAGTCCGGAGGTCAGGACCCGGGGAATCCACCTCTGGATCAGCACCCCGGCCAGTCCGCTGGCCACAACCCACAGGCTGAGCAGCCACAACGCCCAGTCCAGGCCGCCGGTGGGCAGGCGAAAGCCGGTGTGCATCAGCACCAGCAGCAGGAAGAGCGTCCCCCCGTAGAGGTGAAACTGCAGCCAGTGACGGGTGGCGCCCGGACCCCGCGCCGGCGCCCGGCGGCGCAGCGGGTACAGCGCCGCGCCGGCAAGAAGCAGCGCAGCGCCCACGCCGTAGCCCATCCCCCACGGACCCGACGGCCGCATCTCGGAATATCGCAGATTCAGCAAGACCAGCAGCAGGCAAGCGGCAACGGCCGCGAGGAAGCCGAATCGCCAGGCTCGGGAGCGGGCCGCCATCGCGCGATCAACCTCCCCGCTCGAGCAGAGCCTGGAATTCCTCGGTGGAGCCCACGCGGAAGGCGCAGCCCTGCGGGCAGTTGTGGACGCAGGCGGGGCCGTGGCCGGTGCCGTGACACAGGTCGCACTTGCTGGCCACCATCCGTTGCTGTCCGCGCAGCGTCTTGGGGAGCGCGTCGTCCGGCCAGTCGCTGCCGGTGAAATGGGTGACGATGGCGTCGTAGGGGCAGTTGGCGGCGCAGTTGCCGCAGCCGATGCAGATGTCTTCCTTGATCTCGACCACGTCGCCCACGTTGGCCCGACGGATCGCACCGGTGGGGCAACCGATCAGGCAGACCGGGTCCTGACAGTGGTAGCAGGCCCGGGCGATCAGCAGGTGGTCGTACTTCTCCCCCTCGCGCACGAAACGGGGCCGTCCACCATGGGTGTCCGCGCAGGCCCGGACGCACTCGTCGCAGCGGGTGCAGCGCTCCAGGTCGATGACCAGAATGCTGTTGCCCTCCACCAGACCCCGATCCAGCGAGAACTCCAGGAACTCCGACTGCCGGAGGCTGGCCAGACTGGTCCCGCTCTCCTTGAGCCGTGCGATCGCCTGCTCCCACAGTGGTTGCTCGAGGGTCGGGAAAAGACGCAGCGTATGCCGGAAATCGTCGTGCGAGATCCGCACCAGTTCGCTGTAGCCGACCGAGGACATGCTCGCGGTCCAGTCCGGGACCTCGTCCAGCAGCAGTTCCGCCTCGCCGAAGGTCATCCCCTTGGAGAGGTAGGACGCGACCCGCTGAGCGCCGCCCGCCTTCCGGAAGAGCTTCATGAAACCGGAGCGCACCAGGTACACCGACTCGGCCGGCTCTCCTTCCTCGACCAGCACCTCTCCCGGTTCGCAGGTCACCAGTTCCACTCGTTCCGCGAGCTGTGCCACGAACTCTTCGCTGCAGGGACGAAAGAGCGGGGAGGAGCAGAGCTGGCGGTGGAGGGCGCGTTCCCGGTAGAGGCGGTCGATCTTCTCTTTGAAGGGCGCCGAAGCCTTCTTCATCCGCCGCAGCGCCGGGATCCGGATCTGCACCAGCCTTGTCTCGGTCAGCGTGGTCGCCGTGACCGACATGGGCCAGCCGTTGAGGGCGCCGATTTCCCCGAACAGCTCGCCCGGGCCCAGGGGGACCGCCTCTCCGTCGATCAGGTCGAAATCGAGGGTCGACAGGAAGGTCAGCCGTTCCCGGCGCCGGGAG
>JBFGHG010000043.1:0-10197 GCA_041578395.1 Acidobacteriota bacterium | reverse complement strand
GCCGTCGCCCTGGGCCAGGCGCACGAGCGGGATCCGTCCGACGGCCAGACCCTCCGCTCGCTGGGCGAACTCTATTTTCGAGTGGGTCAGTACCAGACGGCGCTCGCCTGGTTCGACCGCGTACAGGACGACGCCGACGCGATGCTGGCGCTGGCTCGCGGGCATTGCTACCTGCGGCTGGAGCGGGCCGAGGAGGCATTGGCCGCGTTCCAGCGCTTTCTGGTGCTGGAACCCAGCGGCCCGCGCGCCCGGGAGACCCGCCGTCTGGTTTCACGACTCCGCCAGCCGTGACGATGCAGCGGTGCCGCCCAGCGTCGTCGCCAACCGTCAGGAATTTGTCACCGCGGCGTGATAGGCTGCACCGTCGAAGCGGCAGAAGGCCCGCGAAGAGGAGTCGTATCGGCCGCAGGCACTGGGAAAAAAATCCCGGTGCCACCCCTGGCGGTAGGCCCTGCTTCTCCTTTATACTCCAGGCTTTCGCGGCCTGCCTGAGGGGTCTGGAAGGCAGGGCGCGCGGGGCCATCAGCCCAATTTCGGAGTATTTTCGGGAAAACCCCGGAGCGCAGGTCGCAACGCGCGGTATCGAAGTTGCATCCTAGAGGGGGACACCGACGAAAGGCCTCGGGCAGGTCCCGGAGACGGCTCTCGGCGGTGAGGAGGGTAAGGACGTGTTTCAGTATCGTTGTGAATCGTGCGGACTATGGATGCCGAGCTGGTGGGGGAAGGAGTGCCGGCGCTGCCGAAACGTGGCGCAGGAGAGCTCCCCGGCCAAGCCCGGCTGGCGAATGGACAGGCGCCCCCGCCCCCTGCAGGAAGTGGAGGCCGTAGCCGATTGACCGCTCTACGCGTGGGCCGGACGTGAAGGGGAGCGTGCCCGCTCTCCGGATCCGATCGGTCAACGGAAAGGAGGTTCGAGGCCAGGGAGACTACGTTCTCTACTGGATGATTGCCCACCGCCGAAGCCGCTACAACTTCAGTCTGCAGCGAGCGCTGGACTGGTGCAGAGAACTGGACCGGCCGCTGGTGATTCTGGAGGCGCTACGGAGCGGCTACCCTCATGCCAGCCCTCGCCTGCACCGATTCGTCCTGGACGGAATGCGGGCCAATCGGGACGCCTTCGAGAAGCAGCCGGTCACTTACTACCCGTACGTGGAGCGCGAAAAGGACGCGGGGCAGGGACTGCTCGAGGCGCTGGGGGAGCGGGCCGCTCTGGTGGTGACCGACGATTACCCCTGCTTTTTTCTGCCGCGGATGATCGAAGCGGCCGGTTCGAAGCTCGAAAGGCGGCTCGAAGCCGTCGACTCCAACGGGGTGCTGCCCATGCGGGCGGCCGAGAAGGTCTACTTGCGCGCCTACGACTTCCGGCGCTTCCTGCACCGCAACCTGCGCGAGCACCTGGCGGAGTTCCCCCTGGAAGACCCCTTCGAGGGCGCGGACATTCCGAAACCCGAGGATGTTCCCGGCAAGATCCTGAAACCCTGGCCGGCTGCCAGCGACGACGTACTCGAGCGCGACGGGAAGGCGTGGCGCAAGATCCCGCTGGCCGGAGACGTCCCGCCCACGGACGACGAGGGCGGCCAGGAGCAGGGCCGGAAGGTGCTGGAGGAGTTCCTGGAGTCCCGCCTGCCACGATACGCCGAGGAGCGCAACCAGCCGGAGTCGGACGCGGCCAGCGGCCTGTCTCCCTGGCTGCACTTCGGACATGTCTCGCCGCACGAGGTGTTGCGGGAGCTGCTCGAACAGGAGGGGGTGGAGGCGGTCAGCCTTCGGCCCGAGAAGATCGGGAAAACCCATTCCTGGTGGGACATGAGCGAGGGCTCCCAGGAGTTCACCGACCAGCTGCTGACCTGGCGGGAACTCGGCTTCAACATGTGCTGGCAGCGGGACGACTACATGGAATACGAGTCGCTGCCGGAGTGGGCGCGGGAGACGCTCGCGGAGCACGCCTCGGACGAGCGCGATCCCGGCTACGAGCTCGAGGAGTTCGAAGCGGCCGAAACGCACGACGAGTTGTGGAACGCGGCGCAGCGGCAACTGGTGCGCGAGGGGCGGATTCACAACTACATGCGCATGGTGTGGGGGAAGAAGATCCTGGAGTGGTCGGAGTCGCCCCAGCGGGCGGCCGAGATCATGATCCAGCTCAACGACAAATACGCCCTGGACGGCCGCGACCCGAATTCCTACAGCGGCATCTTCTGGTGCCTGGGCCGCTACGACCGCGCCTGGGGGCCGGAGCGGGCCGTCTTCGGCAAGATCCGCTACATGTCCAGCGAGAACACCGCCCGCAAGTTCAGCGTGAAAGGGTATCTGGAGAAGTACTCGGAGTAGGGTGGCGCGGGCATCCCTGCCCGTGATTTGCCGCTGGTCAGAATCACGGCCTGGAAGGCCGCGCCACGCCGGATCACGGCCTGGGAGGCCGCGCCACACCGGTCAGGCCGACTTGCGATTCTGCTCCGCCGCCAGCCGGATCCGGTCTTCCTGTTCGGACAGATCCGGCGGCCCGAGCTGGCCTTCCGAGGCCGCCACCACGGTGGCCACCGTGCAGTCCCCGGTGACGTTGGTGACCGTGCGCATCATGTCCAGGATGCGGTCCACCCCCAGGATCAGCGCGATCCCCGTGGCCGGGACGCCCACCTGTTCGAGGATGATCACCAGCATGATGATGCCGGCGCTGGGGACGGCCGCGGTCCCGATCGACGCCAGCACGGCCAGTACGATGATCGACAGCTGGGCGTTCAGGTCCAGCCCGAGTCCCAGAGCCTGCGCGATGAACACCGCCGCCACGGCCTGATAGAGCGCCGTGCCGTCCATGTTGATGGTGGCGCCCAGCGGGAGCACGAAAGAGGACACCTCTTCGGACACCCCCAGCTTCTCCTCGCAGCGTTCCATGGTCACCGGCAGCGTCGCTCCGCTGGAGCTTGTGGAAAAGGCCAGCAGCTGCGCCGGGGCGATGCCCGAGTAGAACGTCTTGAGTGGCATCGGCGTGAGAAAACGAAGCATCAAGCTGTAGGTCAGCGCCATGTGGATGACCAGACCCAGCACCACCGCCAGGCTGTAGTAGGCCAGCGCTCCCAGCAGTTCGAGCACCTGCGTCAGGTTGTCCTGCGCCACCGAGGTGATGGTGTCGGCGATCAGGGCGAAGACACCGAGCGGGGCCATCAGCATGATCAGGTCGACCAGGCGGATCACCACCAGCAGCAGCGCATCGCAGAACTGCAGGAAGGGCGCCGCCTTCTCTTTCGGGATCTGGATCAGCCCGATGCCGATCAGCAGGGCCACGAAGACCACCTGCAGCATGTTGCTGTTGGAGGAGGCGGACCCGAAGAAGTTCTCCGGCACCATGTCCACCAGCGGCTGCAGCGGTCCGCGCTGCTGCATCATCTCGGCGGCCGTCTGAGAGCGGCTGGTGGTGTCGGCTTCGTAGAGCGTCTGCAGCTGGACGCGCATCTCTTCGGGGACGCTCTTGCCGGGCTGCAGGACGTTGACCAGGACCAGTCCGATCGTGACGGCCACCGCCGTGGTCCCGATGTAGATCCCCAGGGTTTTCCCCCCGATCCGGGAGAGCTTGCGCAGGTCCGACAGCGAGGCCACGCCCGTGATCAGCGAGGTCAGCACCAGCGGCACGGCGATCAGTTTCAGGAGGTTGATGAAGATGCGGCCGAAGGGCGCGATCCAGTCCGCCGTGAAGGACCCCCAGCCGGCCGCCGCCGCCACCACCCCGTAGATCAGACCCAGGATCAGCCCGATGATGATCCGCCAGTGCAGCTTCTTGTACCAGGCCATCGATCTATTTTATGGGAGGGGGTCACAGATTCAAAATTCAAAAAGGTGGGGCAGGCATCCTGTCTGCCGAGCGCGCCAGGACTGTTCAGGAACGCGACCCACCGAACCCCGCCGGCACCCCCTCTCTCGCCAGGCCCCGCCAGCGCGAGCCGAACCCTGCATTTGCGGGGACGATCTCCCTCGGCCCGCCGAGTCGAGAAGTCACCGCCCGCAGCAGCTCGGCCGGCCCCTCGGGAACCCCAACCAGAACGGGACACCGAACCAGGGGAGCAAAGAGGCTGGGGTCGAAGTAACTCCAGAGTCCCCGCACTTGCGGGCGCCGCTCGGGACTAGACTCGAGGTAGCGGCTGACCTCCCCGACCAACGACGCCTCGATCGGAATCTGCGGGTGTGCTCCGGCCCCCGGCTGCAACACCAGCAGGTCCGCCAGCTGTCCCAGCCCCTCCGCCATCAGCGCCAGCGGGGCGGAGAAGCCGGAGCCGTGAAGGACGACCCTGCTCGCCTGCCCGCGCAGGACCTCCCGGCCCACGATCGCCGCCAGGAACAAATCGGACACCGCCCCCCGCACGAAATGCCCCCGCGCTCCGTCCACGCCGGAGAAGATCTTGCCCCAGCGGGAGGGGCTGGCCAGGGCGGGCTCGGACCGGCCATAGCCCCGCAGGTCGACTCCCAGGACGTGCAGACCCGAGGCGGCCCAATCCCAGCGCTGCCGGCACCCGTCCGAGTCGTAGCCGTGGGCGTGGACCACGAGCGGGTGGCGCCGGCCGTCGGCCCAGCGCAGCAGGTAGGCGTGAATGGGGGCGTCGCCCAGCGAGAGGAAGAGGAGGCGCTCGAGGCGGAGGTCGGGGTGGCGGCCTGCTCTGCCGGGAGCGCGGCGGAAGGTGACCCGGTGGGGGGTCAACTCGCTGCGGGTGCGGTTCCAGAACTCCTGGAAGTCCGCCGGGCGGCGTGGGGGAGGCATGGGGCGAGTGTACAACGTGGGGAGGGACATAGGAGTGGTTTCGAGTACGATTACGATCACCATCACGAATTACGACTGATCCTGAGGCGTCGGGGGCTTGTGCTACATTTGCGAAGGAGAGAGATGCTCGCGAAAAAGGTGGTCTCGACACCCTGGCCTTGCTACCTCGGCCTCCCGCCCGGGGAGCTGGACCGGCGGGCGCGCCGGGCGGTGGCGACGCTCGCGGATTGCCGCGCCTGTCCGCGGGACTGCCGAATCGACCGGCTGCAGGATCAGTGGTCCGCCTGCAAGACCGGACGCCACGCCGTCGTCAGCAGCTACTTCCCGCACTTCGGGGAAGAGGACTGCCTGCGGGGCTGGAACGGCTCCGGCACGATCTTCTTCGGGCACTGCAATCTGCGCTGTGTCTTCTGCCAGAACTACGACATCAGCCAGGGGATCAAACCGGCTACGGCGCCGCCCGGAGCGCGGGCCGACGAGATCGCCTCGATGATGCTGCGCCTGGAGGCGCTGGGCTGCCACAACATCAACTTCGTGACCCCCGAGCACGTCGCCCCCCAGGTCCTGGAAGCGGTGGCGATCGCCGTCGCCAAGGGGCTGCGGCTGCCGATCGTCTACAACACCAGCGGCTACGACTCGCTGGAGAGCGTCGAGCACATGGACGGCGTGGTGGACATCTACATGCCCGACTTCAAGTACTGGACCGCCGAGAGCAGCAAGCGCTTCCTGAAAGCGGAGAACTACCCGGAGGCGGCCCGGCAAGCGATCGAGGCGATGCACCGGCAGGTGGGCCCGCTCCAGATCGGACCCGATGGCCTGGCCCGGCGCGGCCTGCTGATCCGGCACCTGGTCATGCCCGGAGCGGTCGACGAAACCCGCCGCATCCTACGCTGGATCGCCGAAGCGCTGGGACCGGACACCTACGTCAACCTGATGGACCAGTACACTCCGGCGGGAAGGGTCGACCCCAAGCGCTACTCGGAGCTGGACCGGCCGCCGCGCTCGGCCGAACTCGAAGAGGCGCGGGCCGCCGCGCGCGAGTGTGGGTTGCGGCGGCTGGACCGGCGAACCGCGCATCCGCGCCTGCTGGCCCGCCAGTTCGCGTTGAGGACGTGATGAATCCAGCCGTCAATCCGGCATCCGCCGCCACCGTACCGGCCTGGGTGTGGCTCTTCCCCTTCACCGCCGTGGCCCACATCGCCGAGGAATACTGGGCGGGGCAGGGATTCCCGGCCTGGATCTCGCAGTACGCCGAGACGCCGCTGACGGAAAACCTGTTTTTGATCCTGACCGCGGCGGGCCTGTTCGGGATGACGGTCTGCGTCCTGATCGCGCGTCTCGAGCCGGGAGCGACGGGCCTGCTGATCGCCCTGGCCACGATCCAGCTGGTCAACGGAATCGCCCACCTGGGCGCCAGCCTCTGGACCGCGTCCTATTCCCCGGGCGTCTTCACCGGCCTGCTGCTCTGGGTCCCCCTGGGCATGTTCGGCCTGACCCGCCTGCGGAGCCTGGCCGGCTCCGGCTACCTTCCGGGCATCATAGGAGGCTTACTCTTCCACGCCGCCCTATCCGCCACGATCCTCTTCCGAGGCTGACGTGTGGCGCGGCCTTCCAGGCCGCGATTGTCCGGCCCAGGAATCACGGCCAGGGATGCCCGCGCCACGCCTCACGCCGTCTCAATCCCCGCCACCGCCTCCAGCCCCAACTCCTCAATCCCCATCTCCCTCAGCCTGAACTTCTGCACCTTCCCCGTGACCGTCAGCGGGTACTCCCGGACAAAGAACACGTACCTGGGCACCTTCTGATGGGAAATCCGTCCTTTGCAGAACTCCCGAACCTCCTCCTGGGTAAGGGTCTGGCCTTCGCGCAGCACCAGCCAGACCGACAGCTCCTCCCCATACTTCTCATCCGGCAGTCCCACCACCTGCGCCTCGGCGATCTTCGGGTGAGTGTGCAGGAACTCCTCGATCTCCCGCGGGTAGAGGTTTTCGCCGCCCCTGATCACCATGTCCTTGATCCGGCCGGTGATCTTGTAAAAGCCGTCCTCGGTGCGGGTGGCCAGATCGCCGCTGCGCAGCCAGCCGTCTGGGGTGATCGCTTCGGCGGTCTCCTCCGGCTGGCGGTAGTACCCCTTCATCACGCAGTGCCCGCGTACCTGCAGCTCCCCCTGCCGGCCCTGCTCGACTTCTTCGCCGCTGTCGGGGTCGACGATCCGGACTTCGAGGCCCGCCAACGGCCGGCCCACCGTGCCGACGCGGTGCTCCAGCGAGTCGGTGGTGCGGGTCTGGGTGATCACCGGGGAGGCCTCCGTCAGCCCGTAGGCGATGGTGATCTCGCGGGCGCCCATCCGCTCCACCACCCGCCGCATCACCTCGATCGGACAGGGGCTGCCGGCCATGATGCCGGTGCGCAGGCTGGACAGGTCGAACTCGCCGAAGCGGGGGTGTTCCAGCTGGGCGATGAACATCGAGGGGACGCCGTACAGTGCCGTGCAGCGCTCTCTCTGGATGGCCCCCAGGGTGGCCAGCGGGTCGAAGACCTCGGCGGGGATCACCATGGCCGCGCCGTAGACCGCGCACATCAGGGTGCCCAAAACGCAGCCGAAGCAGTGGTAGAAGGGGACCGGGATGCAGACCCGGTCCGCGGGGGTGATGCCCATCCGCTCGCCGACGTGGGTGGCGTTGGTCAGCAGGTTGCGGTGGGTCAGCTGCACGCCCTTGGGGAACCCGGTGGTCCCGGAGGTGTACTGGACGTTGACGACGTCCTCGGGGTCGACCGCCGCCTCTCGCTCCTCCAGTCGGGCGGGGTCGACGTCGCGCCCGAGCGCCAGGAAGTGGTCCCAGGAGAGCATGCCCGCCCCGGCACCCTTGACGCTGATACAGCGGCGCAGCCGGGGGAGGGACGCGGACTCCAGCCGGCCGGGTGGAGAGTCGGCCAGTTCGTGACAGACCTGGGCGAGGATTCCGAAGTAGTCGCTGTGCTTGAACCGGTCGGTGAGGAACAGTGTGGCGATGTCGGCCTGCTCGAGGACGTACTGGAGTTCGTGGGCCCGGTAGGCGGGGTTGATGTTGACCAGCACCGCCCCGATGCGGGCCGTGGCGAACTGCAGCAACACCCACTGGGGGAGATTGGTGGCCCAGATCCCGACGTGCTCCCGCGGCTCGACGCCCAGCCTGATCAACGCCCGGGCGACCCGCTCCACTTCGGCGTGGAACTCGCGGTAGCTCCAGCGCAGGTCCAGCCCCGGAAAGACGAGCGCGTCCCGCTCGCCGTGAGCTTCAGCCGTGCGTCTCAACTTCTGTTCGAAGTTCATCGCGTGCCATTCTTGCACGTGGCACAGGCATCCTGCCTGCGATTGCCGGGGACGGGAGTCTGCCGATTTGGTAGCGTGGGCCGCGTGGTGCACTACGAATGGCGCGCTGAAGCGCCCCGGGAAGGGAACGTCGTCGTGTTCCTGCACGACGGGCTGGGGAGCGTGCGGTCGTGGAAGAAGGTGCCGCAGGCGATCTGCAGGCGGGTCGGGCTGGCGGCGCTGCTCTACGACCGGATGGGCTACGGGCGCTCCGGGCCTCCGCCCGAGTTCGGCTCCGACTATCTGGAACGCGAGAGCGGACGCTTGCACGATCTGCTGGACCACTTGGGGCTGGACCGGGTCCACCTGGTGGGCCACAGCGACGGAGCTTCGATCGCGCTGCTCTTTGCCGCCGACTTCCCCGACCGCGTCCGCAGCGTGACCGCCGCCGCGACCCACACGTTCGTGGAGCCGGTGACGATCGAGGGGGTACGGGCGACGTTCGAGGAGCTGTCGGCGGACCTGCCCCGCTGGCTGGTCCGCCACCAGGGAGAGGCGGCCCGGGCGCTGCTCGAGGGGTGGGCCGCCGAGTGGCTCAGCCAGTCCCGCGCCCGCTGGGACGTGCGGCACCGGCTGGCCGATATCTGCTGTCCGCTGCTGGTGATCCAGGGCAGAGACGACGAGTATGCGACGCTGGCCCAGGTGGATGCGATCCGCCGGGCCGTCCCGTCGTGCGAGAGCTGGATCGTCCCGGATTGCGGGCATTCGCCACACGTGGAGGTTCCTGAGGAGTTCGTGGAGAGGGTAGCACGCTTTCTGATCGAGTGTGGCACGGCCGCAGGGGACCAAGGGGACGCCAGTAGGTCAGCAGCGAGGTGTCGCGTACGGCCCGGGTGGTGACCTTGGTGTCGTGGCCGCCGTCTCCTCGGTTCCGTCGACCTCCGGCGTCGGGAGGATCGTGAGGGGGCTGATGAAGGTCTTGGACAGGATGGAGTCGATCGCCGAATAGCGCAGATCGTCGAACTGACCCCGGTCGGCAGCGACGTCGAGGTCGTACTGCAGGGCTTGCATTTGCAGTGGACATGGCGGGTTGTCTCCTGGGATTGGCGCTCGGGGGGCGAACGCCGGTTGGGCGTCGTGGACGCTGGTCCCTTTTTTCGTGTCATGTCCTGTCTGCTGCGGGGAGTGCAGGGGTGGTTTAGTCGAACCGGAACGAGCTGCGGACTCTCTGCTGATATTCGCCGGACGGCTCGGCCGCCCGGGGAGTGGCGACGCCCAGTTCTTCCAGGACAGAGGTGCCTCGCCGGCGGAATTCCAGGGCCAGGAAGCGGCCGCGGTAGGGGACGACGTCGGCCACCACCTTGACTCCGAAGACGGCGTCGAAGTGGGAGTAGTGGTAGCGGCGGCCTGCGATGCCATCCAGTTCGATTCTCTCCGCCGGCTCCCCGCGCGGCCACAGTCCGCGGCCGCGAGCCGACCGCTCGGTCAGCCAGGCGACGTGAATGAGCGCCGAGCCCTGGTAGCGGAAGAAGACGGAGTCACCGTCGGGTTCCGGTTGGAAGTCGGCGGGGATTTCGACGGGTGTAGCCGAGCGTAGGGTGGGTGTAGGTTTTCCAGGAAGTCTGGGAGTCCGGGAGGGGAAGCTGGGCGTGGTAGTGCGGCCAGAGCACGGCCAGGGCTGCGAGCGCTGCCGCGCCGATCGCGGCCATCAGCGCCAGAATCCAGAGAAAGGAGCGATCATGCGGCATTGGCGGCTCCCAGGTAGGCGTTTCGCGCGCGCTCCGTGCTACACTACCGCGCAACAGCACGGTGGGGCGTTAGCTCAGTCGGTAGAGCATCTGCCTTTTAAGCAGAGGGTCGCTGGTTCGAGTCCAGCACGCCTCACCACGGTCACTTCTCCGACCCGTGCCCGGGCTGAATCCGCACATGAGCGAGCGGAGCGAACCCGGGGGCTCGCTCCGCCCATTCGAGGCCATCAACCCCGCCAGCTCACTTCTTCTGGCTCTTGGGAACCGTGACGGTGGCGGTGTCCTCGGCGGTGTTGCCGGAGTCGTCCGCCGCGCCATACTCGGCCGTGTAGACGCGGCCGTCGCCCGAGCCCATCCGCTCAGCCCGAAGCTGGAATTCGAAATCGGCCGTCAGCGTCTCCACTCCCACGATG
>JBFGHG010000042.1:0-10232 GCA_041578395.1 Acidobacteriota bacterium | reverse complement strand
GGTCGGACAAGGACGCGTACGACCGCGCGGCGGCCAGACTGGCCGCCCTCTTTCACGCCAACTTCGAGAAGTTCGCCGACGCCGCCGGCCGCGGTGTCCGGAGCGCCGCTCCGCGGGTCATGTCCTGATGCAGGACGACCGGATCACCCTCCTCGGACTGACGGTCAAGACCGTCGTCGTTCACACGGTCACGTATTTCATCGCCGGGATCACGGCTTTCACCCTGATGGACTACGAGACGGCCTTCTCCGAACCGCCGCTGTCTCATTTGATGCGTCCGATTTCCGACCCCTGGGTGATGGCCGGCCCCCTCTTTCAGCCGATCCGCGGGGTGATCTTCGCCCTGGCCCTCTATCCGCTGCGAGAAGCGATCTTCCGCCGGAGGTCCGGCTGGCTGATTCTCTGGTGGCTGCTGGTCGCGCTGGGCATTCTGTCCACCTTCGGCCCCGCCCCCGGCTCCGTCGAGGGTCTGGTCTACACGGTGCTCCCGCCGCTGTCCCAGGTCCTGGGCCTCTGGGAGGTCGTCCTGCAATCCGGGATGCTTTCATTCCTGCTCTGGTACTGGGTGAATCATCCGGCCAAGAAGTGGCTGGGCTGGAGCCTCGGGGTCCTGTTCGCGGTCTTGATGGTCCTGCCGGTACTCGGGCTGCTGAGTCTGCCTTCGTAATGCGCGAACTCGGATTGGAGAAGCCTTATCCGGCAGGGTCCGGCTTGCGCTTCTGCTCTTCGGTCAGCCGGTAGCCGTTGTCCCGGTATTTCTTGCCGTCCGGGTTCAGCTGCGGGTCTTCGTCACCCGGCTGGGGGATGCCGGTGTGGCAGAACATGCACTTCTTGCCGGTGTCCTTCTTGTACTTGAGAGTGGCCTCGGCCGGCGGCAGGAAAGCGAGCAGAAACAGCGCCGCCAGCCCCGCCAAACCCAGGGATTTCAGCAGCGCGCGGACCACTGTTCGCGCTTTCGTCCAGGACGCGTTCGCTTTCATGGCTCCTTCCATTCGACCCGTTCGACCCCGTCAGGCCGAAAGGGTTCCGCGCCGGTAATCGGACCCCGAGCGCGGGTTTGTCGAATGTTATGATGACCGGATGGCCGGCCGAGTTGCTTCCCGGGAGAAAAAAGACGCGCGGCGCATCCGCGAGATCCTCTCCCGCCTGGCGCAAGGATACGCCGGCGCCCAGTGCGCCCTGCACCACGAAAACGCCTTCCAGCTGCTGGTGGCGACCATCCTTTCGGCCCAGTGCACCGACGTGCGGGTCAACAAGGTGACTCCCGAACTCTTCGAGCGCTATCCCACCCCGGCCGCCCTGGCGGACGCCGACGAAGAGGAGCTGCAGGAGATCATCCGCAGCACCGGCTTTTTCCGCAACAAGGCGCGCAATCTCCGGGGCGCCGCCGCCAGACTGGTCGAGGAGTTCGGCGGAGAAGTCCCCCGCACCATGGAGGAGATGCTCCAGCTGCCGGGGGTGGCCCGCAAGACCGCCAACGTGGTGCTGGGGACCGCCTACGGAATCGCCAGCGGGGTGGTGGTGGACACGCACGTTTCCCGGATCAGCCGGCGGCTCGGCCTGACCGAGCAGGAGACGCCCGAGAAGATCGAGGCCGACCTGTGCCAGGTCGTGCCGAAACGGCAGTGGATCGACTTCGCCCACCAGGTCATCCACCATGGCCGTGCGCTGTGCAAGGCGCGCAAGCCGCTGTGCGAGGACTGCTTCCTCACCGACCTCTGCCCGCACTACTGGGAAGCTTCGGCGGACGCGTAGAGATGTACTCCAGCCGTTACTCGCAGAACTTCTTCATCGTCTGCCTGATCTTCGTGCTCTACGTCTTCTACCTGATGCTGCGCCCCTTCCTGGTGGCGGTGATCCTGGGGATCACCATGGCCTCGCTCTTCCACCCCAATTACAGCGAACTGCGGCGCCGGCTGGGAGGCCGTTCCACGCTCAGCGCCGCCGCCATGTGCTCGATCATCACCTTCCTGATCATCATCCCGCTGCTGATCCTCTTCCTGTCGCTGGCCAACGAGTTCAACTCCGCCTACACCGCCTTTCGCGACCAGCAGGGCGTCTGGGAGGAGTGGATGCCAGGGTCGGAGGTCCCCGTACTGGAAGCGTTCTGGGACCTGCTGGGGCGCTACCTGGACATCGAGGGCCTGAACTTCAGCCTGCTGCTCTCCAGCCTGGTGGACTGGGTGGCCCGCTACCTGCTCGACCACTACACCTCGATCCTGGGACAGGTGGGAAGCCTGGTGCTCAGCTTTCTGGTGATGATCTTCAGCATGTTCTTCTTCCTGCGCGACGGCGACCTGCTGATCAAGGAATTGAAGAAACTGATCCCGCTGGCGCCGGCCTACGAAGACATGGTCTTTCAGAAACTGCGCACGGTCATCTACGCAACTTTCTTCGGGATTTTCGCCACCGGCATCGCACAGGGCCTGGTGGCGGGGATCATCTTCCTGGCCCTGGGCATCAACAATCCCGTGCTGTGGGGGACCGCCACGGCCTTCCTGTCGCTGGTGCCGGTCGTGGGAACGGCGGCCGTCTGGGTCCCCATGTCGCTCTACCTCATCATGAGCGGTTCGTTGCTGAAGGGGATCATCCTGCTGGTGTTGGGGGCCAGCGTCATCGGCCTGGTGGACAACTTCGTCCGGCCGCTGATCATCGAGGGCAAGTCGGAGGGGATGCACCTGCTGCTGGTCTTCTTCGCGCTGGCCGGCGGTCTGCTGCTGTGGGGCCCGGCCGGCCTGGTACTGGGTCCGCTGGTGGCGGCGCTGCTGGTGACGTTCCTCGAGATCTACAAAATCGAGTTCAGAGAGGAACTCAACTGAAGAGTTGGCAGGGGCATCCCTGCCCGTGATCCCGGTCCAAGGTCCAGTTCAGCGCCCGAAGAAATGCCCCAGGGGGCCTCTCCCGCGCCCGGGTGCGTACGAGGCCTCGATGGCTCTGGTCACGTAGCTCTTCGCCTGCGACACGCTCTCGGTCAGGTCGTGGCCCTTGGCCAGGTAGGCGCAGATGGCGGCCGAGAGCGTGCAGCCGCTGCCGTGGGTGTGAGGGGTGTCGATTCGGGGGGCTGGCAGGCGCCTCGTCTCCGTTCCGTCGTACAGCAGGTCGGTGCTTTCGTCCCGGTCCTCGGAATGTCCGCCCTTGATCAGGACGGCCCGCGGGCCCAACCGGTGAATTCGGCGGGCGGCTTCTTCCAGGTCTTCGCCGGTACGGATTTCGATTCCGGCCAGGATTTCGGCTTCACGCAGGTTGGGGGTCACGATCAGGGCCAGGGGGAGCAGCTCGCGGCGCAGCGTCCCGACGGCGTCCGGGCCGAGCAGCGGATCCCCGCTGGTGGCCACCATGACAGGGTCCACGACCAGCCGCCGCCAGGCGTGTTTTTTCAGCTGGCGAGAAACCACGCCGATGAGGGCGGCCGACGACAGCATGCCGGTCTTGACGGCGCCCACTTTCAGGTCTTCGGCCACGGCTTCGATCTGCGACTCGACGACGGCCGGGGGGAGTTCGAAGACGTCGCGGACGCCCCGGGTGTTCTGCGCGGTGACGGCCGTCAGGACGCTGGCCCCGTGCACGCCGAGGGCCGCGAACGTTTTCAGGTCGGCCTGGATGCCGGCGCAGCCGCCGCTGTCGGAGCCGGCGATCGTCAAAGCCGTTACAACTCGCGCCACGCGTGGATTATGGGCGTTGTGTTACCCTGTAGCAAACGGAAGAACTGAACAAGGAGAAGAGGCAACATGTCTTCGAACAGCGACAAATTGACATACTTTCTGGTAGGTGGTTTCGTGGGTGCGGCCGTGGCTCTGCTTTTCGCCCCCCGCTCCGGCGAAGAGACGCGGCAGTACCTGGGCGGCAAGTACAAGGAAGGCAGCGAGAGGCTGACCCAGAAGACCGCCGAAGGCAGGGAGCTGGTCAAGGAAAAGGCCGGCTGGCTGGCGGACAAGGCCAAGGAGCAGCGCGAGGCCCTCGAGGAGAAGTCGCGCGAGGTGGTCGGCAAGGTCAGCGAGACCATCGAGAAGGGCAAAGAGACGGTGCAGCGGCAGAAGGACCAGGTTGCGCGCGCCGTGGAAGCCGGCAAACAGGCCTACCAGGAAGAGAAGCAGAAACTGGTCGAAGAAACTTCCACCCATTGAAGCTCGAGGGAGCCTGGATTGAGCACTGAGACCTTGCTGCTGATCTTCGTGGGCGTGACGGCGCTGGCCTTCACCGTCCAGTGTGTGTCCATCTGGTCGGCGTCGCGGTCCGTGCGCTCCCTCATCCAGCGTCTGGAGCAGCGCAGCGAGGAGATCGAAGGCAAGTTCCGGACGCTCCAGGACCGCCTGCTGACGCTCTCGGAGGACCTCGAACCGCTGCAGAGCTCCGCCAAGGACCTGGGCGCCAACCTGGAGACCATCTCGGCGCGGGTGCGCGAGCGCTCGGAGGACGTCGACGACTTCGTGCAGGAAATCCTGAAGGTGGGCCGCCAGCAGGCTTCCAAGATCGACTTCCTGGTCTCGGACACGGTTCAGAAGTTCGAGCAGACCACGGAGGTCATCCAGAAGGACATGCTGCGTCCCGCCGTGGAGATCTCATCGTTCGTCAAGGGCGTGCGCGCGGGCCTGAACGTGCTCCTTTCGGGCGAGACCCCCCGCCCCGACCGCCAGCAGCAGGAAGAAGAACTCTTCATCTAGCTTCGAATGCCCTCTGGATCTCTTCGACTCGGGCGCGGTTCGCCCCCAGGTCGGAGTATCCGAGCCGCGAGGCCGAGCGGACGTCGATTCGTTTTTCGTCAGGGTGGAAGAGGAATTCCACGTCGTCGCGGAAGCGCAAGAGCGGGGTGCGGGCCAGGTAGTGGAGGTACCCGTTGTCACGCTCGAGCAACTCCGTGCGCGGCATTTCCCGCATGACCGCCTGCAGCCTCTCGCCGGCCGAGTCGCGATCGTCCTCGTAAACGAGGGAGGCCATGACGCAGTTGGGCCGGTCGGGGCACGGGCGCAGCCGGCCGTCCTGGAATCCGGTGGCGGACGGCGCCAGCCGGACGGCGAGATGCAGTCCGGCGGCCAGCGCCAGGAGTACGATCAGGGTCAGCAGAATCCATCTCACCCCTTCACGGTATCAGAATGACGTGGCACAGCCTCCCGGGCTGTGATTCCTCTCCTTCGATCACAGGCAGGAGGCCCGTGCCAGGTGGCCACGGTTGACTCGGATCGCGGCGAACGGCTATTCTCGAAAAGTATGTGCAGACGCTCGGGGACCTTGTTCATCCTGCTCGTGCTGGCGGCAGTCCAGGTCGGACTCGCTCACGCCGCGGTGTGCGCGCAGTTGATGACGCCCGGCCCCGCCCCGGTCGCGGGCCATTGCCACCAACCGTCACCGGCGCCTCCGGCCTGCCACGACATGGCCGGATGCAGCGACCTGTGCGACGCGCTGGGCGCGGACTGGGCGGTCTCGAAACGGGACAAGGGGAATGAAGCCAATCCGCTCGCCAATGCAGCAGTGGCTTCGCCGCGAGCGTGCCAGACCCTGGTCTGGGCCGGTCCGGAGATCTGCGCGAGCCCGTCTTTGGCTTCGGTACCGGACATCTCCTCGCCTCCCGACCTGTACCTCTCCACCGGTGCATTTCTGATCTAGTCTTTCCGAGTAGTTCCCCGCGCCGCGAAGTCCCCGATCCCCGGGGTGTCTTCAACCCTGACATCCGCTCGCCCCCCGGCGAGCGCTCGGAAAAACAGTCACGATGATCTCGAGAGCAACCATCACCCTGGCGGCCGTCCTGGCTCTGCCGGCCTCGGCGCTGGCCGCCGGCCCGGACATCCCGCAGCTCGAGGAGCTGATCGTCGAAGCACAGCAGGCCCACCCGGCCCTGCAGGAAGCCTGGTCGCGCTACCGGGCCGCCCTGCAGCGCGCCCCGCAGGCCGCTTCGCTGCCGGACCCCATGCTCACCTTCACGCAGGCGATCCGCAGCGTGGAGACGCGGGTCGGACCGCAGCGCAACCTGCTGTCGGTCACGCAGCGCTTCCCCTGGTTCGGAAAGCTCGACCTGGCCGCGCAGGGGGCACTGCTGGACGCCGAATCGATGTATCAGTCCTTCCGGGCGCTGCAGCTGAAAATCGCCGCCGACGTGAAGGACGCCTACTACGAACTGGCCTACGTCGACCGGGCGCTGGAGGTCAACCGCCAGGAGCAGGCGGTGCTGGACCACTTCGAACGCCTGGCCCAGTCCCGCTACTCGGCCGGCCAGGGCCTGCAGTCGTCGGTGATCAAGGTGCAGGCGGAACTGGCCCGGCTCGACAACCGCGTGCTGCTGCTCGAGCAGCAGCGGGGCGTGCTGATCGCCCGGCTCAACAATCTGCGCGGCCGTCCCGGTGAAAGCGCCGGAGTTCCCTCGGCGCCCCTGCCCGAGCCGCCCACGCTCGACCTGGACCTGGAAGCGCTCAGCCGCCTGGCCGAACAGCACCGGCCCGAGCTGGAGGCCGGATTGACCCACATCGACCGGGGGCAGCAGCGCATCCAGCTGGCCCGGCGCGACTATTGGCCAGACTTCACGCTGGGGGCCGGTTTCGTCGACGTGGGAGACCGGGAGGACCCGATGGGGCGGCTGCTGCCGCCTCCGGACAACGGCAAGAACGTCTTCACCGTCTCGGTCGGGATCAATCTGCCCATCTGGCGGAACCGTTACGACGCGGCCGTCCTCGAGGCCACCGAGTCGCTGCTGGCCGCCCGCCAGAACTACCGGCGCATGCACAACGACATCCAGCTGGCGGTGCGGGAGGAAATGGTCCGGCTCCAGACCCTGACCGAGCAGCGGCGCCTCTTTCGCGAGGTGCTGGTTCCACAGAACGAAGAGGCGCTGCGTTCCAGCGAGGCGGCGTACCGTTCGGGCCAGGCCGGCGTGCTCGACCTGCTCGACTCGGAGCGGACCCTGCTGGAGTTGCGGCTGATGCAGGCGCGCCTGGACACCGACCAGTGGAAAGCCCTGGCGCGGCTGGAGCTGGCCGTGGGCACTCCTTTGCCGTAGAGGTATCGGACGATGAAGAAGACCATTTTCTGGAGTCTGCTCTCCTTCCTGGTCGGCGCCGCGCTGGTGGTGTTGGTGGTGGCCAACCCCTTTGGATGGCACCTTCTGCACCCGTTGCAGGCCCGCCTGGGAATCAGCCTGCCCGAGGCCGCCGACGAAGGAGGCACCCTCTGGACCTGTGGCATGCATCCCCAGGTGATCCAGAACGAACCGGGGACCTGTCCCATCTGCCACATGGACCTGACCCCGTTGAAGGGAACGGCCCCCGCCGCCCGCCCCGCCGAGCCCGCCGAGCGCAAGGTGAAGTACTGGCGGGCCCCCATGGACCCCAGCTACGTCTCCGACAAGCCCGGCAAGTCGCCCATGGGGATGGACCTGGTCCCGGTCTACGAGGACGAACTCGAATCGCAGCCCGGCGTGGTCCGGATCGACCCCGGCTTCGTGCAGACCATCGGGGTGGACAGCGAGGCGGTGGTTCGCCGCGACCTGCCGCAGACCATCCGCACGGTGGGGACGCTCACCTACAACGACCAGCAGATCCACCAGGTGACCACCAAGTACGAAGGCTGGATCGAGAAGGCCTACGTCAACTACATCGGCGAGCCGGTCGCCCGCGGGCAGAAGCTGTTCGAGATCTACAGCCCCCAGCTGGTCACCACCCAGCAGGAGTACCTGCAGGCGATCGACTACGCCGAGCGCCTGTCGGCGGGGAACTACCCGGAGGTGGCGGCCCGAGCCCGTTCGCTGCTCGAGGCCACCCGCGAACGGCTCGCCTACTGGGACATCAGCGACGACCAGGTCCGGACGCTCGAGAAGGAGCGCAAGGTCCGGCGGACCCTCACGGTAGTCTCGGAGCACGGCGGGCTGGTGGTGGAGAAGATGGAGCAGGCGCTGGCGGGCATGTACGTGCGCCCCGGCATGAACCTCTTCAAGATCGTCGACCTGTCCACCATCTGGGTGGAGGCGGAGGTCTTCGAAGACCAGGTGTCCTGGCTCGAGGTGGGCCAGACGGCGCAGATCGAGCTCCCGTATCAGCCCGGCCGGACCTATCGGGGTCAGATCCGCTACGTCTACCCCTTCTTCAACGAACGTACCCGCTCGCTGCGACTCTCCATCGAGTTGCGCAACCCGCGGCGGGAGCTTCGAAAAGGGATGTACGCCAACGTGCTGTTCGAAGTCCCTTCCGCCCGCGGCGTGCTGGCCGTCCCGCAGGAGGCGGTGATCCACAGCGGGTTGCGGGACGTGGTCGTGATCGACCTGGGAGACGGGACGTTTCAGGTGCGGACGGTCGAGACGGGGGTGAGTGCGGAGGGGTTGGTCGAAATTACCGAAGGGGTCCGGGAAGGGGAACGGGTGGTGGTGTCGTCCCAGTTCTTGATCGACTCGGAGAGCAACTTGCGGGAGGCGATTCGGAAGCTGGTTGGCGCGCCGTCGCAGGGGGAGGGGGATCGACAGTGAATGGGGCGCGGCGCTTCAAATCCCAAACTGTCAAATCTCAAATCTCGAGTAAATTTCAATGTTCAATTTTCAATGTTCAAACGGCTGGGCCGGTTGTGACGGTGTGATTTTTCGGGACGGTTCTAGATGCTCGAAAAGGTAATTGACTGGTCGCTGCAGAACCGGTTTCTCGTCGTGTTGGGGACGATCGCGGCGGTGGTGGTGGGGATCTATTGTCTGCAGCGGACTCCGCTGGACGCGATTCCGGATCTCTCCGATGTTCAGGTCATCATCTATACCGAGTATCCGGGGCAGGCGCCGCAGGTGGTGGAGGATCAGGTCACGTATCCGATCACTACGCAGATGCTCGCCGTGCCTTTCGCCAAGACGGTGCGGGGGTACTCCTTTTTCGGGTTCTCCTTCGTCTACATCATCTTCGAGGACGGGACCGACCTGTACTGGGCGCGGTCGCGGGTGCTGGAGTACCTCAACTACGTCTCGGGGCGGCTGCCGCGGGGCGTGACGCCGGCCCTGGGGCCGGACGCGACCGGGGTCGGGTGGGCCTTCATGTACTCGGTGGTCTCCCCCACCCGAAACCTGGCCGAACTGCGCAGCCTGCAGGACTGGTACCTCAAATACGAGCTGACGGCGCTCGAGGGCGTCTCCGAAGTGGCCAGCATCGGCGGGTTCGTCAAGCAGTACCAGATCACGGTCGACCCCAACAAGCTGCGGGCCTACGACATCCCCATCTCCAGGATCCGGGCTGCGGTGGGCCGCAGCAACTCCGAGGTCGGCGGGCGGGTGCTGGAGATGTCCGAGAGCGAGTTCATGGTGCGCGGCCTGGGGTACATCCAGAACATGCGCGACCTGGAACAGGTGGCCCTGGGGGTGGACCGGGGCGGGCTTCCCATCCTGCTGCGGGACGTGGCCACCGTGCGGATGGGCCCGGACATGCGACGCGGCCTGGCCGAGCTGGACGGGCGGGGCGAAGCGGTGGGCGGAATCGTCGTGGTCCGCTCGGGGGCCAATGCCTACGAGGTCATCCAGCGGGTCAAGGCCAAGCTGGAGTCGTTGAAGCCCGGCCTGCCCGAGGACGTCCAGATCGTCCCCGTCTACGACCGCAGCGCCCTGATCGAGCGGGCCATCGCCACCCTCAGCGAGAAGCTGCTGGAGGAGGGGCTGGCGGTGGCGGCCGTCTGCTTCCTCTTCCTGCTGCATCTGCGCTCCTCGCTGGTGGTGATCCTGACGCTGCCGCTGGCGGTGCTGATCGCGTTCATCGTGATGTACCTGCAGGGGATCAACGCCAACGTGATGTCGCTGGGCGGGATCGCCATCGCCATCGGCACCATGGTCGACGGCGCCATCATCATGATCGAGAACGCCCACAAGCACCTGGAGCGCGACCAGGGGAAGAAGCCGCACTGGCAGATCATCGCCGACGCCTCCCGCGAGGTGGGCCCGACCATCTTCTACGCCCTGCTGGTGATCACCGTCTCGTTTTTGCCCATCTTCGTGCTGGAGGCCCAGGAAGGGCGCCTCTTCAAGCCGCTGGCCTACACCAAGACCTACTCGATGGCCGCCGCCGCGCTGCTGGCGATCACGCTGATTCCGGTGCTGATGTCGTTCCTGGTGCGCGGCAGGATCCGCCCGGAGGCGAAGAACCCGCTCAGCCGCTTCTTCATCTGGGCCTACCGGCCGTTCATCCACCTGGTGCTGCGCTTCCCCAAGAGCGTGATCGTGCTCGCGCTGCTGGTCACCGCGCTGACCTGGCTGCCCTACGCGCGACTGGGCAGCGAGTTCATCCCGCCGC
>JBFGHG010000041.1:0-10269 GCA_041578395.1 Acidobacteriota bacterium | reverse complement strand
GGTGAACTCCATGTCCTGCATGTTGCGGTAGTGCTTCTCCAGCCGCTTGGCGATGGAGTCGAACTGCTGGTACAGCTCCGGCATCTTCTCCTTCAGGTCCGAAAGAGGCTCGGTGATACGGATGCCGGCCACCACGTCCTCCCCCTGAGCGTTGATCAGGAAGTCCCCCTCCAGCTCCGGCTCGCCCGTGGAGGCGTTGCGCGACATGGCCACCCCCGTCGCCGAGTCGTTGCCGGCGTTGCCGAAGACCATGGTCTGGATGTTGACGGCCGTGCCCAGGTCGTGGGGGATGTTGGTGGCGTTGCGGTAGTCGATGGCCCGCTTGCTGTCCCAGGACTTGAAGACCGCCTCGGTGGCCAGCTTCAGCTGCTCGAAGGGGTCGGTGGGAAACTCCTGGTCGGTCATGGTGCGGACGATTTCCTTGAAGCGCGAGGTGACTTCCTTCCAGTCGTCGGCCCCCAGCTCGGTGTCCGTGGCGACCCCCTTCTTCTTGCGATGGGCGGTGATGACCGCCTCGAAGACCTCGTCGGGGACGCCCAGTACGACAGAGCCGAACATCTGCACCAGCCGGCGATAGGAGTCGTAGATGAAGCGCGCGTCCCGGCCCCGGGCGACGGCCCGTTCGGCCACCTGGTCGTTGAGGCCGATGTTGAGGATGGTGTCCATCATCCCGGGCATGGAGAACTTCGCGCCCGAGCGGCAGGAGACCAGCAGCGGGTTTTCGGCGTCACCGAAGCCCTTGCCGGTGGCCTGCTCGATGGCGTGCATGGCGGCCACTTCCTGCTGCCAGATGTCGTCGGGGAAACCGCCGCTTCGCAGGTACTGCTTGCAGGCTTCGGTGGTGACCGTGAACCCGGATGGGACCGGCACGCCGATGCGCGTCATGTCCGCCAGGTTGGCCCCCTTGCCGCCCAGCAGTCCGCGGACTTCTTCCCAGTCGCCGCCGACTTTCTGCTCGGCCTGCTCGACTTCGCTGAACAGGTATACGTACTTGGCTCCCGACCCGGTGGCCGGGGCTCCGCTGGTCTCGATCTGAGTTCCTTCCGACATTTCCCCTCCGTCGTGGCGCAGCTTTTCCGAAGGCCGGCTCGCCGGCCCAAACTCTGAATTATCGCACGATCAGGCCCAGCCCTTCGAATCACCCCGTCGGCGTACGATAGACCATGGTGGCGCGGAGGTGCAAATCGGGGAGGAACTCAGCCGCCGCTGGGACCCGAAACGCGACCCGCCGGCCGGCAGCCGGGGAGACGAGAAAGCCTCCTCGACAATGGCCCCACTGACTTGCTCTCGAATGCGAACCCAGCTACTCTGTAGCCTTCAACGTGAAAGAGCTAGGTCGCGTCTCAACAGCGGGGCGCGTGGCTCGGGTGCCCGGGGGAGATCTACGTCTGCTCCCCGGGGGGTTCCACCACCTGGCCAGGTTCTTTCCCTCAGCCACTACTTCCCAAACTTCATTTCCCCGCTCTCATAAAAGGGGTGAACCATGACCAGAAAACTGTGGACCTGTCTCGCTATCCTGACCGTGACCCTCAGTATCATGGCCGCGATCCTGACGGCCGTCCGAGGGGACGTGAGCGCCAACTGCTGCCCGGACTATCCGGATATGGGCTGCCCGCCGAGGTGCCAGACGGCGCCCGATTCGTCGCTGGAATGACCCGCGTCGGGCGAAACTCGAAACGGCTGTAGCGGACCGGCCTTCCGGTCCGGGCTTCACGCTCCGAATCACGGGCAGGGACGTGCCACCTGCAGGGACTTGCATCGCCTGTTGCCTCCGGGTAGACTCCGGAAGGTAGCTCCATAGTTTCGGGACGATGCAAGAAGCCGCTCTACACCTCGTCTTCTGGTGCCTCAAAGCAGCCCTGTGGGTGTGGATCTTCGTCCAGGGCCGGCGTCTCGGCCTGGCCCGCGAGTATCCGCTGTTGTACGTCTACTTCGGCGTGGCGGCGGCGACGGATACGGCCATGTTGCTCGCCCGCTACGTCTTTCTCGACGTCAACACCTACAGCTACGCCTACCTCTACGTGTCCTGCTACCTGACGACGCTGGCGGCCAGCTCCGCGGTCGCGCTGTGGATCTACTTCCTGCACGACCGGCCGCGGATGCGGGACATCCACCTCGCCGTAGTGCCCGCCGTTCTGATTCTCGTCGAATTCACCATGCCTCAGGGGAAGCTCTGGTTCTGGGAGCACGTGATCTCCGTCGTCTACGGGGCCTCCAACTACTTCGCCATCGCGGCGCTGCTGCGGCGCGCCTTTTCGAGGCGAGTCGCGATGGGCTGGAACGTGGCCATGGTGCTGATCGCATTCACCCTGCCCGGGGCGTTGCACGCCCTGGTCAGTGCGGCGGGGACTTCCGGGTACCTCGACGCAGCGGTGTGGAAGAAGCTCGCGGCCCTCTCGGCCTGGATCATCCTGGCCGTGGCGATGACCGAGCACTCGCCGCCGGAACTGGCTCCAGCCGGCCAGATGAGCTACGGAGAGTCGCTCTTCCGGATGCGGCGGAGAGTCAAGCTGCTCTGGAGCGTCTTGCGGCACTGACGGTGACACGGGCGTTCTGCCCGCGATCCCGCCCCCCCACCTTCAGTAGGGCAGTTCCTCGGTCGAGCCCGCTTCGGTACTCTCGTCCCGGAAACTGACGGGAGTGACCTCGACGTCCAGAGTCCGTTCGCGGACGTGCTGAAGCACTTCCTCGAGCAGCTCCGCGGAAGGCATCACCCGCTGGCGCTTCACCTTGTGGCGCCGAACCGCCACCGTGCCGGCTTCCTTCTCCCGGTTGCCCACCACCAGCATGTAGGGGACCTTGCGCTCTTCCGCGGCGCGGATGCGGTAGTTGACGGAGTTGTCCAGCTCCACCTCGGCGCGGATGCCGGCCTCCCTCAACTCGCGATGCACCTGGGCGGCGTAGTCGTGGTGGTCCTCGCCGATCGGCAGGACCACCACCTGCTCGGGCGACAGCCAGGTGGGGAGCGAGCCGCCGAAGTGCTCGATCAGGACTCCGATGAAGCGCTCGAAAGAGCCGAAGATGGCGCGGTGGATCACGATGGGGCGCTGCAGGCTGCCGTCGGCGGCCGAATACTTCAGGTCGAACTTGATGGGCAGCTGGAAGTCGAGCTGAATGGTGCCGCACTGCCAGCGCCGCCCCAGGCTGTCGCGGATCGCCACGTCGATCTTGGGCCCGTAGAAGGCCCCTTCCCCTTCGTCGACCCGGTAGGACTCGCCCGCCTCTTCCAGCGCCTGGCGCAGCGACGCCTCCGCTTCGTCCCACAGCTGGGCCTCCCCCATGAAGGGGTCGGGCCGGGTGGAGAGGGCCACGTCGTACTCGACCCCGAAGATGCCGTAGAGCTTCGCCAGCATCTCGATCAGCTTCAGGATCTCCGCCTGGATGTGCTCAGGGCCCAGGAAGATGTGGGCGTCGTCCTGCACGAAATTGCGGGTTCGCAGCAGACCGTGGATGGCCCCGGTGGGCTCGTTGCGGTGCAGCACCTGCCCCTCGGCCACGCGCAGCGGCAGCTCCCGGTAGGAGCGGGTGCGGGTACGGAAAAAGAGCATGGTGTCGGGGCAGTTCATCGGCTTCATTACGAAGTCGGGGTTCCCTTCCCCGTCGTGCAGGATGAACATGTTCTCGCGGAAATGGTCCCAGTGCCCCGAGGCCTCGAACAGCTCCTTGCGGTACAGCAGCGGATTGAGGATCTCGATGTAGTCCTCGCCGATGAAGTCGCGCCAGAGCCGGAACAGCTCGTCGCGGACCACCAGTCCGCGCGGGTGCCACAGGGCCGCGGCCGCCCATGGATGAAAGCTGAACAGGTCCAGCTTCGGCCCCAGGGTGCGGTGGTCCCGCGCCTTGGTCTCCTCCAGGAAGGCGAGGTACTTGCGCAGGCTCTTGGGGTCGCGCCAGGCGGTGCCGGTCAGGCGGGTCAGCGAGGGCTGCGCCTCCCGCCTCCAGTGGGCCGCCGAGACGTTCAGCAGCTTGAAGTGGCGGCAGTGGCCGGTGTCGGGCGCGTGCGGTCCGGCGCACAGGTCCACGAAGCCTCCGTTGCGGTACAGCGTGACCTGCTCGTCGCCGATCCTCTCCAGGATGTCCAGTTTGAAGGGCTCGGCGGCGAACAGCCGCAGCGCGTCCGACTTTGCGATCGGGGCCACCTCGAAGGGCTGCTTCTCGGCCACCACCCGGGCCATCAGCTCCTCGATCTTCTCCAGGTCCTCCTCGCCCACCGGCTCGGGCGGCCGGACGTCGTAGAAGAACCCCTGGGCGGTCGCCGGTCCGATGGCGAAGCGGGTTTCCGGTAGAAGCCGCTGCAAGGCCGTGGCCATGACGTGAGACGTGGAATGGCGCACCCGCATGAGCTTGTCGTCGGGGGAAAGTCGGTCGAACTCGCTGGCATCGACCGGCTGCCAGGAAAGGCCCTCCAGCCAGCCGGCTTCTTCTGGTTGTCTCACGTGCATCTCCAAAGGCCACAGTCTAGCATCTTCGGGGGGTGGCTCCGGACGGCTCAGGTCGCCCAGCGCAGTTCGACTTCGTAGGGTTCGAGCTGCCGGTCGGCGGTGACCAGCGGCAGGCGTTCGAGCTGCGACTGCGCCACCAGCAGCCGATCGAAGGGATCCCGGTGATGCGGCGGAAGTTCGGCCACCCGGAGAGCGTGCGGGGGCTGCACCGGGAGGCCTCGGGTCCTGGACGCCTTCAGGCGGGTGGGAACGTATTCCCCCGGCAAAGCAGGCAGCGGCAGTTTGCCGAGGCCGTATTTGACGGCAATCTCCCAGCAGCTGGCGGCCGACAGGAACAACTCGGTCCGCCCGTCGCTCAGGACCTCCAGGGCTTCGCTGGAAAACCGTTCCGGTGCGGCCTGCATCCACAGCCAGCAGTGCGTGTCCAGCAGCAGCCTCATGATTCGAAGGAGCGGAGAACCTCGTCCGGCAGGGGATCGTCGAAATCGTCGGGTACGCTGAACACTCCCCGGTCGATTCCCAGCCGCCGGGGCCGCATGTCGGCGATCGGCACGAGGCGCGCGACCGGCTCTCCCGACCGCGTGATGACGACTTCCTCTCCTGCGGCGACGCGTTTCAGGAGCTTCGACAGGTGGGTCTTGGCCTGATGGACTCCGACTTCCATGCGACTAGACTAAGTCGAGGACTAAGTCATGTCAACACATCCCGTGTGGGCATCAATGCTTGATGATCAGCAGGGTGCGGTCGTCGGACTGGCGGGGCTGGTCGGCGAAGCCTTCCACCGCGTCCATGATGGCGCCGAACAGCGCGCGTGCGCTGCTGCGACGCCGACGCCGGATCACGCGCTGGAGCCGCTCGAGGCCGAACTCCTCCTCCTTCGAGTTGGCGGCCTCGGTGATCCCGTCCGTGTAGCAGACCAGGACGCTCCCGGGGGCGAGCCGGGCCTCGCCCACCAGGTAAGGGGCGGGCGGGTCGTGGAAGGCGCCCAGTACGGGCCCTCCCCGATCCAGTTCCCGGAACTCCTTGCCGTCGAACAGCAGCGGGCTCAGATGACCGGCGTTGACGTAGCGCAACAGCCCGTCCAGGTGCAGTTCGCCGTAGAAGGCGGAGATGAACTGGTTGGGGAGCGAGGAGCGGTACATGCGGTGGTTGATCTTCTCGAACAGCAACGGCGAGGTGTCCTGCTCGTAATGCGCCTGCATCGAGATGGCGGTGTACAGCGCCGTGTTGAAGTCGCGGATCAGCATGGCGGCCGCCAGCCCGTGACCGGATGCGTCGGCGATCACCAGTGCCATCCGTCCCGGCAGGCGGAAGCGCTCCAGGTCGATGAAGTCGAAGAAATCGCCTCCCACGATGGTGGTGGGGACGGTCATGCCGAAGATGTCGAAGTCTCCGAAGCTCTCCACCAGCTCCGGATCGGGCATGATCTGGTTCTGCATCTCCGCCACCGAGATGAACTCTTCCTTGATCTCGCGCAGCGGTGAGCCAACCAGATCGGTCAGCCGGGTGGCGGGAGACTTCTTGGCCATCACTGCAACCGGAAACGCTCGACGACTTCGGCACCGGCCTCACCGCGCGCCAGCTGCACCGAGACCCGGGTCCCGGGCGCAGTGAAGGCGCGGCGCAGGTAGCCCAGGGCGATGGGGCGTGCAGAGCGGGGGGAGCGGACCGCGGAGGTGAGGGTTCCCACTTTCTTCCCGCCGGCGAAAATTGGCGCCGGCGGCTCGGGGAGCCGCTCTCCGGCCAGTTCCAGCCGGCAGAGCAGGCGGTTGACACCGCCTACGTGAGTGGCCTTGGCGACCACCTCCTGGCCGATGTAGCACCCCTTGGTGAGGCTGACGGCGTGATCCAGCCTTGCCTCCATGGGATAGTAGTTCTCGTCGATGTCCGCTCCGTAGCGCGGAATTCCCCGCTCCACCCGCAGGATATCGGCCACCTCTTTCCCGACCGGCAGGGCCCCCTCGTCGAGCAGGGCGCCGTGCAGGCCTGACAACGCGTCGGGAGGGCCCAGTATTTCCACCCCGACGCCATGCAGGAATCCCTTGCGGACCGCCAGCCAGGAGGCCCCTCCAAAATCGAAGCGCGCCACCGACAGCTCCGCGGCGGGCGGCTCGGTCCCGGCCGCCTTCCCGAAGACGTCCAACGAAGCCGGGCCCTGCAGCGACAGGTGCCCCCACCGGCCGCCGGCGTCCTCGAGCGTGACGTCGTCCATGATGACGAATTTCTCGAGCGTGGTGACGAACCTGGCGGCCAGTTCTCCCTCGAGGTCGACCAGGATCTCCTCGGCCAGTTTGTAGAAGTAGAAGTCCGCCACGATGCGCCCGTTGGCCGTCAGCAGCGTCGCGTAGCGCCCCGCGTCCTCGGCCAGTTCCTGCACGTCGTTGCTGATCATGGCGTGCAGGAAGCTCACCCGGTCCGGGCCGGTCACCCGGACCTTGCCGCGCCCCGAACAGTCGAGCAGGCCGGCGCTTTCGAGCACCGCCCGGTACTGCTCGTGAGCCACCTTCGAAAGGGTCATCTGGATGCCCGTACCACGCGCCGGCCCCGTCATTTCAGGGTCTGACCGGGCTGCAGCGCCAGGATCTCGACGTCCAGGTCCCGGGTCAGCTCGGCCAGCTCCTCGGGGGTTCCCGACAGCACCGGAAAGGTCCCGTAGTGCATCGGAATCACCTTGCGCACGTCCAGCAGGCGGCAGGCGTGCGCCGCCTCCCGGGGTCCCATGGTGTAGAAGTCGCCGATGGGGAGAAAAGCGAGTTCCGGGCGGTACAGCTCTCCGATCAGGCTCATGTCTCCGAAGACGCAGGTGTCGCCCGCGAAGTAGACCCTGAAACCGTCCTCGAACTCGATCACGTAGCCGGCCGGCTCTCCCAGGTAGACGGTGGTGCCGTCCTCCTCGGTGAACGAAGAGCTGTGGTGGGCGTTGACCATCGTCACCCGGACGTCGTTCAGCTGCTGCGTCCCGCCCTTGTTCATCCCGCTGACGTTCTTCACGCCCTTGCTCTCGAGCCAGGCGCCCAGCTCGAACATGCAGCCGATGCGTGGCTCGAAACGGCGGGCCAGGTCGACGGCGTCGGCCAAGTGGTCGAAGTGCCCATGGCTGATCAACATCGTGTCCAGGCCGTCCAGCCGTTTGTCCCCCTCGGGGCAGCGGGGATTGGTGCGGATCCAGGGGTCCAGCGCCAGCTTCCTGCCGGCGGGAGTCGTCAGCATGAAGGTGCTGTGGCCCAGGTACTTGATCTCGAGGTTGCGGTCCAGCGGCATCTTTTCGTCTCCTTTGGCAGCTGCACTAGACTATACTCGGACGCCGGAAGCGAGCCAACCGGGAGCGAGTCAATGGACACCATCGAGCTTCAAGGGATTGCCTGCCAGGCCCTGCTGGGCGTAACCCGCAAGGAGCGCAAGCAGCGCCAGTTCGTGCGCGTGGACGCCTCCATCGGCCTGGATCTGGAGCCCGCCGCCAACACGGACGACCTGGAGCTGACCGTCGACTACCACCAGCTGGTCAAGCGCATTCAGAAGACGGTGCACGATCACGAGTGCTACCTGCTGGAGTCGCTGACCTCGCACCTGTGCCGCAGCCTGCTGGCGCACGGCCGCATCCGGCACGTCCGCCTGCGGGTGTACAAGTTCCCGGCCGACCTGACCGACGACGTCGAGCACGTGGCGGTCGAAATGAGCCGCGGCAGGGAGTGATTCAGGGACTAACTCTTCTCCAGTCCGGAGAGGATCTCGGGTAGACGGTCTTCCACGTCGTCGCGTTCCATGACGTGGTTGGCCCCCCCTTCCTTCGCCTGCCGGATGAGTTCTTCCTGCTCGGAATCGGCGCAGCAGAGCACCGGCAGGGTGTCGTGGCGGCTTCGGAGTTGGGCCAGCAACGAGGTGGGACTGATCCCGGCCGCGTTCATGTCCAGGACCACCAGGTCCGGCGGGTTTTCCATTTCGGGGAGGAATTTGTAGAGGGAGGAGACCGTGACCAGGTCCGCGCCGGTTGGCTGGACGACCTGGCTCAGCTTCGATTCGAAGAAGAGGTCGGTGACATAGGCGAGAACTTTCATCGACTCAGAGTATCAGAGCCGGAAGGCGGCTACTAGTGCCTTCGCGGCACCACGTGGTCAGCGCTTCCTCGCGAGCAGGAGACGTTCCGCGAGATCCGAGATCACCCACTCTTCGGCGATCAGGCCGTCGCGGAATTGGCTCGTGACCATATCGCGCCACACGACGGTGCGGCCACTGGCGGGGAAGCCCAAGTAATCCCCCTGATGCGTGCCACGAAGCGTCCTTTGCCAGGCCACCCAGTCCATCCCTTCCACCAGGATCTCCACTTCGAACTCGAGGTCCGGGAAGACGCGCCGAAGTTTTTCCAGGAAACCGGAAATCCAGTCGTAGACGCCCTTCAGGTCACGGTCCGTGAGATGGGCGAGGTAGTCCGGCGCGAAGAACTCTCCCACCGCGTCCAGCTTGCCGTCGGTGACGAGCGTGGCGTGGGCTTCATGGATTCTGGAAGCTGGAGCGTCACCCATCGCTGTTCCCCCGAGGAGCCAGTGTGTGGTACGGGCATCCTTGCCCTGATGGCACAGCCGCGCGACGGGTCAGGCAGTACCTTTGCCCTCGCAAAGCCGCCCGAGCAACTCGAGGGCCTTGGGCCAGGTCTCTTTCATGAACTGCTCGAAGTCCGCCGTCACGTCCTGATCGACGACGAGCCGGGTGCCTTCCGGCACGGACTCGAGGGTGTAGTCCTCGAACGCGGGAGCCCAGGCGCGAACGGATTCGCTCTCGGTGTCTTCGACGCCGTTGGCGACCAACCCGAGATGACGGATCGAGACGAACTCGTGCGGCCTGTTCTCGGCGATCTCGGCGACCATGCCGTCGCCCGGAGGGACCAGGAACCGGATTCGGCTCCCCTGGCTCCAGGACCCCTCGTAGTACGAACCCTCGGCGAAGACCGAGGTCCAGAGGGGATAGGTTTCCGCGCCCAGCATCGTCTCCCAGACCACGGCGACCGGGGCGTCGATCGTCGTGGAGAACTGAAGTCGCTTCACGTTCGCCATCACTCCTCCGATTAAGAGCTGGTGCAGTCTTGGCGGCGTCCGACGGTGCTCAGGACGTCACTTCATTCGCGTCCGGTAGTGCCCCATTGTACTGCAACAGGTCCCAACGGGTGCCGTACAAGTCCTCGAACACAGCCACGGTTCCGTATGGCTCCTCTCGGGGCGGTCGGACGAATCTGATACCCGCGGAGAGCATGCGGCGATAGTCGCGCCAGAAGTCGTCGGTCTGGAGGAACACGAAGACACGACCGCCGGCCTGGTTGCCGATGACGGCCTCCTGCTCGGGTCTCGAAGCACGGGCCAGCAACAGCGAAGTTCCGGAGCCGCCCGGAGGTGAGACCACCACCCAACGCTTGCGCTGCTCAGGTTGGTGCTGTCCCTGGACGACTCGAAAGCGCAGCTTTTCGACGTAGAACTCCAGAGCCTCGTCGTAGTCACGGACCACGAGCGCGACGTGCGATCGATTGACGCATGGACGAAAGCTCCCGAATCGAGTTTCAAATCAAGTGTGTCATTTCATGGAGGGCGAAGTCTTCGACGGCGCCCTCGGTCGCGGCCATGTAGTCCTTCAAATGCTGGTTGCTCATGTGCGCCTGCCAGGATTCGCGAGACTCCCAGTTCTCGTAGAACATGAAATGAGCTGGGTTTCGATTGTCTCGATGCAAGTCGTACTGCAGGCAGCCCTCTTCGGATCGCGTGATGTCGATGAGCTTTTCGAGCTCGGCTCTCACCAACTCGATCTTGTCCGCTTTGGCTGTGATGTGTGCCACGATCGTCAG
>JBFGHG010000040.1:0-10291 GCA_041578395.1 Acidobacteriota bacterium | reverse complement strand
CAGGTCCTGATCCTGTCGGGCCAGCAGTACGCGCGCACCACCGCCGAGGTGTTCGGGACCGTCGAGGGGCTGGAGGAGGCCGCCTGGTTCGAGGCGGTCAGCCCGGCCGACGACCTGACCGGGTTCTTCCTGATCCTCGATCCGGCCCTCAGCCGTCTGGACGGCGCCCAGGTCGCGGCTCCGGCCGAGGACCTGATCTTCCCCGAGATCCAGCTCGGCCCCGATCGGCAAACGGAAGTCAACGTGGTCAACGTGGGCGGCGGGGCGGCGCGGGTGCGGGTCCGCCTGCTGGGCGCCCTGCCGCGGGAAACGGTCGTCGATTTGCCGCCCCGGGGGGCGCTGCGCTTCGAGGTGGCGGAGCTGTTCGACCTGGAGGAGGACCCGGGCCCCTCGTTTCTGCGCGTGGAGGCCAACGACCCGGTGTCGGGTTTCGCCTTCGTGCGGACCCCGCGTGACTGGCTGGGCCTGGGCGCCCAGCCCGCCGGGGAGGACCGCGAGGTCTACTTTCCCCAGTTCGCCGCCCTGGGGGGCTTCCGCTCGCAGCTGAAGCTGATCAACCTCAGCACCGCCCGGGCCGAGATGGTCCTGACGGCGCACCGGCCCGACGGGTCGGTGTACGGGCCTCCGGAAGCGGGCGCCAATCCCGTCATCGTCTCGCTGCGGGGGGGCGAAATCCTCTGCCGGGACATCGAGGAATTGTTCGGCCTCGAGGGTCCGGGCCCGCTGCAGGGCTGGCTGGAAGTGCGTTCTTCCCAGCGCGGGGTGCACGGCAGCCTGAACTACGAGCTGCCCGGGACCGGGGCGCTGGCGGCGGTCTCCGCGGAAGGGGAAGGGAGCCGCGAACTGGCCTTTTCGCACATCGCCACGCGGCTGGGCTTCTTCACCGGGGTGGCGCTGCTCAACACCGCGCGGCGGGCGGCCAACGTCCAGCTGGCGGCCCTCTCGTCCGACGGCGAGATCGTTGGCGAAACGCACCTGGCGCTGGGACCGGGCGAGCGGATCAGCCGCCTGCTGGCAGAGCTGATTCCGGAGGCGGACGAGCGGGCGGGCGGCTTTTTCTGGGTGCGCAGCGATTTGCCCCTGCGCGCCACCTCGCTGTTCGGCACGCTGGGCAGCGAGGTGCTGGCCAACATCCCGCCCCAGCTCTGCCCCGGCTACCAGCCGCCCGGGCTGGACGAACCGCTGCGGGAAGAGCCGTCGCTGGCGGTGGTCACGGCGGGAAGCGAGGCCGAATTCAGTCTGGAAGGGGGGCGCCGGATCCCCGTCTGGAGCGCCGCCGGCGGTACCATCGACGCCCTCGGCACCTTCCAGGCACCGGCCGACGTGCCCGCTTCCAACCCGATTCTGATCAGCGCCCAACTGGACGGCCGCAGCTATGGCGCCAGCGCCGACTGGCTGCGGACCCTAGGCGTGCTGCCCGCTCTGGCCGGGCTGCGCGCGGTCGTGCATTTTCCCGGGTCCGACTCCGTCTACACGGCCGAAGTGTCGGCCGCGGTGGGCGTGGAGGCAGGCGGGGCCGTGCCCAGCGGCGTCTCCACGGCCGGCACCTTCCTGTTTCGCCATCGCCAGGGCGCGCGGGAGCAGGTGCTGATGCTGCAAGACGACACGGTCAGCGACCTGCTGTCCTACCCGGCACGCAACGGCGTCGAGTACCTCCTGCTGCTGTTGGGCGACAGCGGAGCGGTCTTTCGCCTGGACCCGGGCAACGGCGCGCTGCTGCAGGTGGGACGCGATTTCGATTTGCCCACCCAGATGGCCCTGGCCCCCTCCGGAGAACTCTACGTGGCCGAGGCGGGAGGCCTGTCCCGTTTGCGGGCCACCGACCTCGAACGCGGCCTCTTCGGCCCGGCCACGCCCCAGCCGGCGAGGCGGCAGAGGGTGGTGATCTCCGCCGGCGTCTCCGCGGTGAGCATCGACCCCTGCGACGGGCAACCCCTCTTCGTCCTGGAGGGGCGCCTGGTGAAAGCGCGGGGGGACAGCGGAGAGGTCACGCGCGAGCTGGGCGAGGTCCCCGGCGCGGACCGGCTGCTGGCCCTGCGGCGCGGGGGGCTGCCCTGTGCCGAGGGTCTGGAAGTGCTGGCCGCGGGAGAGGAGCGCTCCTGGCTGGTGCTGCCCGGTCCCGCCCGCGTCCTGCCGTGGCTGGAAGTTCCGGTTCGAGACTTTTCCTTTATCGGCGCCGGAGGCAGCGCCTTCGGCCCCCCGGGCGTGTTGATGGCGCGTCCCTCCGCCGCCTCGCAGGACGGCGTATCGCTGGTGCCCCTGGACGGGATCTACCAGCTGCCCTGAGCCGTGGTATCGTGTCCGCTTGGAGTGCGGTGGCTCGCCACCGCTCTTTTCTCAGGCCGGCTTGCCGGCCGGCGATGATGGACGCCAAGGAAAACAGGCGGGCCCCGATCCTGCAGCCAACCCCGGTCGACGAGGCCACCCGTGTGGCGCACCGCTTCGAGATTCCCGGACGGCTCGTCCAGTTGCACCCTCTGAAAGTGGGGCACATTCACGACTCGTACGTCAGCGCCTGGCGTGACGGGGAAGCCGTGCGCCGTTACCTGCACCAGCGGCTCAACGAGTACGTATTCCCCGATCTGAAGGGTCTGATGAACAACCTGCAGCTGGTCACCCGACATCTTCGCCGCGCTGCCCGGCGGGAGGGGGAGGAGGGGCTGGTGACGCAGCGCCTGGTGAAGAGCCGGCAGGGCGAGCTGCTGGTTCGCGACTCCGCCGGCGAGTTCTGGCGCACCTTCCACTACATCGAGGGGACCGAAACTCTCGAGCAGTGCGACTCCGCCGAACGGGCCTTCGAGGCGGGACGGATGTTCGGCCGCTTCGTGGCGCTGCTGCGTGAACTGGACCCCGGCCTGCTGGTGGACACCATCCCGCGTTTCATGGACACGCCGCACCGCTACCGCCAGCTCTGGAGCGCGCTCGCGGAAGACGCGGCCGGACGAGCATCCGCGGCCCGCCACGAGATCGAATTCGCGCGCAGCCGGGAGGCGGCCTGCGGCCGGCTGGTGGAGGCGCTGGGCGGCGAGCTGCCCCGTCGGGTCGTCCACTACGACCCCAAGCTGAACAACCTGCTGTTCGACGCCCGTACGGGCCGCGGCGTTTGCGTCGTGGACCTGGACACCTGCATGTCCGGGACGCCCCTGTACGACCTGGGCGACCTGATCCGCAGCGCCGCCGTCCCTTGCCGCGAGGACGAGCCCGACCTTTCCCAGGTCTACGTCGAGCGGGACTACCTGCGTGCCATCCTGGAGGGCTATCTGGGGGCCACGGAGCAACTCCTCACCCCGGGCGAAAAACGCCTGCTTCCCGAAGCCCCGCCCATCATGGCGATGACGCTGGGCATCCGCTTCCTGGCCGACCACCTCAACGGGGACCGCTACTTCAAGGTGGACTTCGAGGGGCACAACCTGCAGCGCGCCCGCACGCAGTTCGCGATCGCCCAGCAGCTCTTCGATTGGAAATGGTGATCGGCGCCCGCCGATCGTCCGTCATCCATCCGCTCGTTCCCCATCACCCGGGGTTCCCGTTCCGGTCCAGGCTCCGGTAGTGGACCGCCTCGGCCAGGTGGCGGGTTTGGATCTCCTCGGAGTCTTCCAGGTCGGCGACGGTGCGGGCGACTTTCAGGATCCGGGTGTAGGCCCGGGCCGAAAAACCGAGCCGCTCGACGGCGCTCTCCAGCATCCGGCGCGATTGTCGGTCCAGGCGGCAGAACTCGTCGATCTCGCGCGCCTTCATCCGGGAGTTGCCAAAGATCGGGGGGGACCGGATTGCGAAGCGCTCGCGCTGGCGGCGCCGGGCCGCCGAGACGCGGGCGGCGACGCGCGGGGAGGCTTCGGCCGGGGCGCTGGAGGTCAACTCCCGGTAGTCCAGCTCCGGTACTTCCACGTGCAGGTCGATTCGGTCCAGCAGCGGCCCCGAGACGCGGGCGCGGTAGCGGCTCACCTGCAGCGGCGAACAGACGCACTCCTGCCGCGCGCTTCCGCGGTAGCCGCACGGGCAGGGGTTCATGGCCGCCGCCAGCATGAAGTGGGCGGGGTAGGTGACCGAACCGGCGGCGCGGCTGATCGTGACCTCTCCTTCCTCCAGGGGCTGGCGCAGCACCTCCAGCACGCCGCGGCGGAACTCCGGCAGCTCGTCCAGGAAGAGGACGCCGTTGTGGGCCAGGGAGATTTCGCCGGGTCGGGGAATCGACGAGCCCCCCACCATGCCGGCCCAGCTGATGGTGTGGTGAGGGGCCCGGAAGGGGCGGCTGGCGATCAGCGGCGTCTCCCGGGGCAGCAGGCCGCAGACGCTGTGCACGGCGGTCGTCTCCAGCGCTTCCTCGAGGCTCAGGGGCGGCAGGATGGACGGGATGCGCCGGGCCAGCATCGTCTTGCCCGCGCCGGGGGGGCCGATCATCAGGAGGTTGTGGCCGCCGGCACAGGCCACCTCCAGGGCGCGGCGGGCCGTCCGCTGACCCTTCACCTCGGCCAGGTCCGGCAGCCCCGGCGGCCGGCGCGAGAGGAGCCGGCGCCGGTTCACGCGCACCGGCTCAGAATCTCCGCCGTTGCCCAGCAGGGCCCGCGCCTGCGGAAGGGTGCGGGCCGCGAATACCTCCACTCCCTTCACCAGGGCGGCCTCCGACGCGTTTCCCTCCGGCAGCAGCAGCTTCGACAGGCGGTGCTCGGCGGCGCTCAGGGCCACCGGCAAGGCTCCCCGAACCGGCCGCACCCGGCCGTCCAGCGACAGCTCCCCCAGGATCAGCCAGCCCCGGAGCCTGGCTGGATCCACCTCCCCGGTCAGCCCCAGCACGGCCAGGGCGATGGGCAGGTCGAAGCAGCTCCCCTCCTTCTTGAAGTCGGCCGGGGCCAGGTTGACGGTCACCCGCCCGCTGCGCGGGAACTCGAAGCCGCAGTTGCGGACCGCCGCCCGCACCCGCTTGCCGCTCTCCTTCACCGCCGTGTCGGGCAGCCCCACCACGTGGTACTGGAAATGGCTCACCGGCGAGAGGTCCACCTCCACGTCCAGGATGTGAGCCCGAACTCCCACCACGGAAGCGCTGTGCACTTTCAGCAGCATGACGCTACTTCTTACGTCCCAGCCTGCAAATGCACGAACTTCGCCGTTTGTACATGAGAATTGATCATTGGAATTTACTTGGAATTTGAGACTTGAGATTTGAGATTTGAGAAACTGGGCCCATGAGATCGTGGTGTCTCCGGTTCGCACTGATCGCCGGCACGGCTCTGGCCCTCGGCCTGCTGCTCTGGCTGCTGCACCGTCCGCTGCTGAGCCAGGTGGGGGAAATCCTGGTCTTCGAGAGCCCCGAGTTCGAGCAGGCGGACGCGGTGGTGGTGCTGCCCGGCTCCGTGCCGGACCGGGCCCTGGGGGCGCTGGACCTGCTGCGCGAATCCCGCGCCCCACTGGTGCTGCTGGGACGCGACCGGGCCACCGGGGATCTGGCGTTGCTGGACGAGCTGGGGATCGAGCGGCCCCGCGACTTCGAACTGAACCGCGAGATCCTGCTGCGCTTGGGCATCTCCCCGGACGCCATCCGGCTGCTGCCGGCCAACAGCAGTTCGACGGCCGAAGACGCGGAATCGCTGCGCCGCTACCTGGAGCAGTCCGGGGTCCGGTCGGTGGCGCTGGTCACCTGCAAGTATCATTCGTACCGGGCCTACCTCAACTTCCGCGAACGCCTGCAGGGAACCGGCGTGACGGTGTACTCCGCGCCCTCCAGCCACTGCCGGTTCGATCCCCGGCGCTGGTGGAGGGACCGCAACCAGGCCAAGACCGTCTACCTGGAAATGGGCAAGCTGCTCGCCTACTGGCTGGGCTTCTCGTGAACCGGCCCCGAAGGGAGAAACCATGGCGATTTTCGGCGCCCGCGGCATCCGCCACTCGATCCGCCGGGCCTACCGGAAACATCTGACGCTCTACGAGCAGGAGCATCCCGCCGACGGCATCTCGCCGCATCACGCGGCCCTGCACGGGACCCTGGTGCTGCGCTATGCGGCCTCCTACCGCTCCGTTCCCGAGGCGCTGGTGTGGCTGGAGCTGACCCCCTTCCTCCCACTGGAGCCGGAGCCGGCGGTGCGGGCGCTGGCCGAGTACGTGGTGTTCAAGGAGCGGGGCCGGGACGACGACCGGGGGCAGCTGCGCGCCTGGCTGCGGGAAGGGCTCTCCGCCTTGAGCCGGGAGGACCGCGAAGGCTTTGTGGCCGCCGCCGGCGAGCATCGCTTCGCCTGGCTGCGGCTGTTGGAGGGCCGATAGCTGGTAAGATGACGCGCCATGGCAAACAGCGAGTCCCTCTTTTTGAAGGCGTGCCGGCGCGAGCCGGTCCCGCGCACCCCGGTCTGGTTCATGCGGCAGGCGGGACGCTACATGGACGAGTACCAGCAGCTGCGGCGGCGCTATTCGCTGCTGGAGATCTGCCGCACCCCGGAGCTGGCCGCCGAAGTGACCTTTCAGCCGCTGCGCCGCTTCCGGCTGGACGCGGGGATCGTTTTCGCCGACATCCTGCTGCCGCTCGAGGGGATGGGCGTCGACTTCGGCTTCGAAAAGGGGCGCGGGCCGGTGATCCGGGAGCCGGTGCGCAGTGAAGAGCAGATCGACCGCCTGCGCGTCTTCGACCCCGGGGACGAACTCGGCTTCGTGCTGCGCACCCTGGAACTGGTGCGGCGGGAGCTGTCGCCGGAGATCGCCCTGATCGGGTTCGCCGGCGGTCCCTTCACCATCGCCAGCTACATGGTGGAAGGGGGATCCTCGCGTGACCACCGCCTGACCAAGACCCTGATGTACCAGCACGAGGAAGCCTGGAACCGGATGCTGGACAAGATCGCCCGCGTCACCGTCCGTTACCTGCAGGGCCAGATCGCCGCCGGGGCGGACGCCGTGCAGCTGTTCGACAGCTGGGCCGGGGCACTCTCCCCGGACGACTACCGGCGATACGTGCTGCCGCACTCCCGCCGCGTTTTGAAAGCGCTGGCCGGGGAGGGCGTCCCGCTGATCCATTTCGCCACCTGCTCGGCCGGACTGCTCGAGCTGCTGCGGGAGGCCGGCGGGACGGTGATCGGCGTCGACTGGCGCATCGAGCTGGCCGAGGCCTGGGACCGCCTGGGGCCGGACGTCGCCGTGCAGGGCAACCTGGACCCGGTGGCCCTGCTGGGACCGCGGGAGCGGCTGCTGCAGAAGGTGGACCACGTGCTGGACCAGGTCCGGGGCAGAGCAGGGCACGTCTTCAACCTGGGGCACGGCATTCTGCCCATGACGCCGGTCGACAACGTGGAGGCCGCGGTGGAGCGGGTCCGCCGCCGCTCGGCGGTGGAGGGCGCCTCGCGCCCGGGATGAGGAGCGGGGCGTGTTCCAGGTAGCGGTGATCGGCGGCGGGATCAGCGGGCTGGCGTGCGCCCAGCGGCTGGCCCGCGAGGCTCCCGCCGGCTGGCCCCTGGCCGTCCTCGAGGCGGACTCGCGCTGGGGCGGCCTGCTGGCCACCGAACGCAGCGGCGGCTGGCTGTACGAACTGGGGCCCGATTCCTTCGTCCAGAGCAAGCCCGAGGCGCTGGAGCTGTGCCGCCGGCTGGGTCTGGAAGGCCAGCGGATCGAAACCCGTTCCGAGCAGCGGGGCGCCTGGCTGGCCTGGCGGGGAGATCTCCACCCTTTCCCGGGCGGGCTGATGTTGCGGGCTCCCGTCGACCGGTCCCGCCTGCTGTCCAGCGGACTGCTCAGCGCCCGGGGCCGGCGCCAGGTCCAGGCCGAGCCGAGCGTTCCACCCTCCGGACTCGAGGACGAGACGGTGGCGGAATTCGTCCGCCGCCGGCTGGGGCCTGAGGTGCTGGACCGCTTCGTGCAGCCGCTCATGGCGGGCGTCTATGGCGGCGCTGCGGAACGGCTCAGCGTCCGGTCCTGCCTTCCCCGGCTCTACCGGCGGGAGCGCGCCGCCGGCTTCGTCACCGTCGCATCGGCCCCATCCTCCGGCGCAAACGGTTCCCCGTTCTGGACGCTGCGCGACGGGATGGGGCGGCTGATCGAGACGCTCCGCCAAACGCTCGAGCCGCGCGTGCGGCTGCTCGGCGGCCGGCCGGTGACCCGTCTCGAATCGCTTCCGGAGGGAGGCTACGCCCTTGGCTGCGGTGCGGCCGGAGAGATTCGGGCGCGGTCCGTGGTGCTGGCCACTCCGGCTCACGTCTCGGCCAGGCTCCTCGAGGGTTCCTTCCCGGCGCTCGGCGCCGCGCTGGCCGAGATCGAGTACGCACCCTGCGTGCTGGCCACGCTCGCCTTCGACTCGCGGGTCACCGACCGGCCGGGGACGGGCCTGCTCGTCCCGCCCAGTGGTCTGGAGTCTCTGGCCGCCTGCACCTGGGTGCACCAGAAGTTCGAAGGACGCTGCCCGCCGGGGGCGTCCATGTTGCGCGCCTTTCTGGGAGGCGAAGCCGCCGCTGGAGCGCTCCATCGCGGGGACGAGTGGATCCTCGAGCGGGTGCTGGCCGACCTGCGCCGCATCCAGGGAATCGAACAACTCCCGAGCGATTTTCGCATCTATCGTTGGGAGAGGGCGTTGCCGCAGTATCGACTGGGGCATTGGCGCCGGGTGCGGGCGATTCGCGAACTGCTGTCCCGGCACCCGGGCCTCGAACTGGCCGGCAACTACTTCGACGGAGTGGGGATTTCCGACAGCATCCGCCACGCCTGGAAGGCGGCCGGCGTCCTGATCGGGAATCGGAAGGGGGAGCAGCTGAAACCGTGAGGCACCCTCGGTGCGTGGACGGAAAAGGCCGCGCGCTGCGGGAACCGCCGCTCCCGTTCCCTCCCGTGACCCCTTTGGCCGCCCGCCCCGTCTAGTGAGTGAGAAGAAGCATGAAGACGACGGTCCTGCTCAGCGTGCTGTTGTGGACGTGGGCCCCCAGCCTGTGGGCGGACGATTGCGCGGAGGTTCGGGCCTCGCTGGGGCTCCCCGTCCGGCTGAAAATGACCGGCAAGCCGAAACAGGCCCGCTGGGGTCAGGTGGAGAAAGTGCTCAGCAGATTGCGCGAGGAAACGGAAGGGACTTCCTGCCGGCTGCGTTTCGGGGAAGTCTTCGCCAGCCCGCGCCCGGACGCCTACTTCCCGCTGATCGGAAACCTGCTGCGCACGGTCCCGGAAGGCGAGCTGAAGGGCGCTTCGGTCTTCGCCCAGACGGGACTCCGCATGGGCGTGTTCTCCAACCGCGTGGTCTTCGAAAAGCAGGGCCCGTCGACGTACCGCGTCTACTATTTTCAGTTCGAGGACAGCCGGGGGCAGCTGCAGTCCAGCGGCAACCGGATTCTGATCGACCACCAGACGGGCAAGCCTTTCTTCCTGCTGCACTGGCCGGAGATCGAAGGGCGCCTGCTGCTGGACGGAAACTGAAGCGCATGATGGCCGGGAGACGAATAACACGAGCGTGGGCACGGGCGGCCGTGATGGTTTGCCTGCTGGCGGCCGGCGCGAGCGTGCAGGCGGTGCCCCGGCAGTCGGCGGGTGTCGCCGACACGTACCGCGAGGCCTACGACCAGGGGTTTCGTGACGGGCGCGCGGCGGGCCGCCAGGACGGCCAGTCGGGCGCGAGTTTCGATTTCCCCAACAAGAAGCAGTTTCAGGACGCCAACCGGGGGTTCAACCCGCAGCGCCACGACCGGGACGTCTTCGTGGTGGCCTACCGGCGGGGCTTCGAGGACGGCTACGACGAAGGGTACGGTTTGCAGGAGCCTCCCGCCCGGATCGCGGCCGCCGGCGCCCCGGCCCCGGGGAACCTCCAGCCGCCCCAGGCCGGGCCCCCTTCCGCCGGAGGGCCCCGGACGGCCCCGGCGGGGACGCTCGTTCAGGTGGAGCTGCTGGACACGCTCAGCACGAAGTACAACGAACGGGGCGACCGCTTCGCGTCCCGGGTCGCCCGCGACGTGCTGGTGGGAGGACGGGTGCTGATCCCCGAGGGCAGCCAGATCCTGGGCACGATTTCCTACCTGAAGCGGGCCGGCCGCATCCGCGGACGGGCTCAGATCAATCTCCGCTTCGAGCGCCTGCGCCTCCTGGACGGGAACGAGTATCCGCTCGAGGCCGCCTTGGTGGACCTGGAAGCCCGCAGCGAAGAACGACTCAAGGACAGCGAAGGCGCCGTCGAGGCACCTGGCTCACAGGGGCGGGACGCCCGCCAGGTGGGGCGCGCCTCGGGCATCGGTGCGCTGGTGGGGGTGATCGGCGGAGGCGGCAAAGGCGCCGGCGTCGGCGCCGCCGCGGGCGCCGGGGCGGGGCTGGCCACGGTGCTGGTGACGCGGGGGCGCGATGCCCAGCT
>JBFGHG010000039.1:0-10359 GCA_041578395.1 Acidobacteriota bacterium | reverse complement strand
GGAGAACAGCAGGCTGGGGATTCCCCTGATCTTCGGCTTCGACGTGATCCCCGGCTACCGGACCTTGCTCCCGATCCCGCTGGCGGACGCGGCCAGCTGGGACCTGGAGGCGGTGAATGCCGCCGCGCGCGTGGCGGCGGCGGAGGCCTCCGCCGCGGGCCTGCACTGGACCTTCGCCCCCATGCTGGACGTCAGCCGCGACGCCCGCTGGGGCCGGGTGATGGAAGGCGCGGGCGAGGATCCCTACCTGGTGTCGCGGATCGCCGAGGCCCGGGTGCGGGGCTTCCAGGGTGAGGACCTGTCGGCCGTCGACACGGTGGCGGCCTGCGCCAAGCACTTCGCAGGCTACGGCTTCGCGGAAGCCGGCCGCGACTACAACACCGTCGACATCTCGGAGCGCACCCTGCAGGAGGTGGTGCTGCCCCCCTTCCGGGCGGCGGTCCAGGCAGGCGTGGCGACGGTCATGAACGCCTTCAACGAGATCGGCGGAGTGCCCGCCACGGCCGATTCCCGCCTGCTGCGCGAGGTTTTGATGGGGGACTGGGGCTTTCAGGGGTTCGTCGTCTCCGACTGGGACTCGATCGGCGAACTGGTCCCGCACGGGGTGGCGGCCGACAAGGCCGAAGCCGCACGCCTGGCGATTGGCGCCGGCAGCCACATGGACATGGAGACCTCCGCCTACCGCGACCATCTGGCCGCCCTGGTGCGGGACGGCGCGGTGGAGGAACGTCTGCTGGACGACGCGGTCCGGCGCGTGCTGCGAGTGAAGTTCGCCCTGGGCCTGTTCGACGACCCCTACCGTTATTCGGACGCCGCGAGGGAACGGGGGGAACTGGGCAAGCCGGAGCACCTGGCCGTGGCCCGCGAAGTGGCCCGCAAGTCGATCGTCCTGCTGAAGAACGAGGGCGGCCTGCTTCCGCTGGACGGGGACAGCGGAACGCTGGCGGTGATCGGTCCGCTGGCCGCCGACAAGGACACGCCGCTGGGGAGCTGGAGGGGGCGGGCCATCGAAGGCAGCGCCGTCTCCCTGCTGGAAGGGATCGAGGCCGCGGTGGGGCCGGAGGTGGAGGTGATCCACGCCGAGGGGGCGCCGCTGTCGGTGGGCCGGCGGACCTTCTTCCACGAGCTGAGCTTCAACCGCGACGACCGCTCCGGCTTCGCCGCGGCGGTAGAGGCGGCGCGGGAGGCCGACCGGGTGGTGCTGGCGCTGGGCGAGGACGCCTGGCAGTCGGGAGAGGGGCGCTCCCAGGTGGACATCGGACTCAAAGGGGTGCAGGACGAACTGCTCGAGGCCGTGCTCGAGGCGAACCCCAACGTGGTCGTGGTGCTGATGAGCGGGCGTCCGCTGGCCATCCCGCGGTTGGCGGAGCGGGTCCCCGCGATCCTGCAGACCTGGCACCTGGGTTCACAGGCGGGACATGCGATCGCCGACGTGCTGCTGGGCGACTACAACCCGTCGGGCAAGCTGCCCGTCTCCTTTCCCCGCTCGGTGGGACAGCTGCCGATCTACTACAACCACAAGCACACGGGACGGGCCAACCCGCAGGAGATGGTGTTCTGGTCCCATTACACCGACTCGCCCAACTCGCCGCTCTACCCCTTCGGCCACGGGCTGAGCTACACCACCTTCGACTACTCCGAGGTCCGTCTGAGCAGCCCCGAGCTCGAGCGCGGCGGCCGGCTCGAGGTGGCCGTCACGGTGACCAACAGCGGTGCGCGAGCCGGCCACGAGGTCGTTCAGCTGTACGTCCGCGACCTGGTGGGGAGCGTCACGCGTCCGGTCAAGGAGCTGAAGGGGTTTCAGAAGATCCACCTGGAGCCGGGCCAGTCCCGGGAAGTGGTCTTCACCCTGGGCAGCGAGCACCTGGCGTTTTACACCGCGCGGGAGACCTGGGAGGCGGAGCCGGGCGACTTTCGAGTGTTCGTGGGAACCAGTTCGGCCGAAGTGAAGGAAGCCGGCTTCCGTTTGCGCTGAGTGTGGCGCGGGCATCCAATGCCCGTGATCCTGGAAGGCCGGGCTAGGGAAATTCTCCCTGGAACGATTCCCGCCGGAGATCCGCCGGCACTGCCATCCGTTCCCGTAACTAGTTCATTCAGAGGTGGATACCGGTTTTTCAATGGAATTGGCATCGTGCTTGCTGCAGGGATGGTCCGAAAGGAGTGATGCCATGCGCACCATGACTGTGATTGGATTGATACTGGTTCTCCTGGGGGGGCTGGCCCTGGCCGTCGGCGGGATCACCTACACCGAAGCGGAACACTCGGCCGACCTCGGGCCGATCGAGTTTCAGGTGAAGGACGAAGAGCGGGTTCCGATTCCGCCGCTGTTCAGCGGGCTGGTGCTGCTGAGCGGCGTCGGGCTGATCGCCTACTCGGCGCTGTCGGGCCGCGGCCACGCCGGCTGAGCCGTGACGGGAGGGCGGAGACTTGCCGCCCCGCCCTCCGCCGCCAATAATCCCGGTTGTGGCGACCGACCGGGTTTGCATCATCGGCGCCGGATCGTCCGGCATCACAGCCCTCAAAGTGCTGCGCGAGCACGGCCTCGAGGCGGTGTGCTTCGAGAAGGGGTCGGGAATCGGCGGCAATTGGCGCTACGGCAACGACAACGGCCTCTCGGCCGCCTACTCGTCGCTGCACATCAACACCTCCAAGAAACGGATGGCCTACTCCGACTTCCCCATGCCGGAGGAGTATCCCGACTACCCGCACCACAGCCAGATCCTGCGATACTTCGAGGCGTACGCCGACCGGTTCGGGCTGCGCGAGCACATTCGCTTCCGGCGCACGGTGGAGTCTGTTCGGCCGGAGGGGGGCCGGTGGCGGGTGAGCGTTCGTGGCGCGGCAGAAGACCGCAGCGACCTCTTCCGGGCCGTGCTGGTCTGTAACGGCCATCACTGGCGGCCCAAGCTGCCCAACTTCCCGGGGAACTTCGACGGTCACACCCTGCATTCGCACTCTTACCGCGAGCCCTCCGCCTTCGAAGAGAAGCGCGTGGTCGTGGTGGGGATGGGGAATTCCGGCGTGGACATCGTCTGCGAACTCTCCGCCGTGGCCGCCCGCACCTTCCTCTCGGCGCGCCGGGGAGCCCATGTCCTGCCCAAGTACGTCTGGGGCCGGCCCGTGGACAAGCGCGCTTCGCCGCTGATGAGCCGGATGCCCCTGGCCCTGCAGCGCACGGTTCTGCAGGCGGTCGTCACCCTGGCGCGCGGGCGGCAGGAGCGTCGCGGGGTTCCGCGCCCCAGCCACCACCTGCTCCAGGCCCATCCGACCCTCTCCGAGGAGCTGCTCGATCTGGTGGCGGCCGGCCGGATCGAGACGAAGCCGGACATCGAAAGTTTCGATGGCCGCACCGTCCACTTCCGCGACGGCTCCCGCGAAGAGGTGGACGCCATCGTCTTCGCCACCGGCTACCGGCTGGGCTTCCCCTTTCTGGCGCCCGAACTGATCGATCCCGAGCGGAACGAGGTCCGGCTCTACCGCAACGTGGTCCACCCGCACCTGCCGGGCCTGTTCTTCATCGGCCTGATCCAGCCCCTGGGCGCGATCATGCCGCTGGCGGAAGCCCAGTCGCAGTGGGTGGCGGAACTGCTCGCCGGGGAGTGCGCCCTGCCGCCGGTCGAGGGGATGCTCCGCGCCTGCGAGGACGACCGGGCCGCGCTGCGGCGCCGGTACGTCTCGTCCACCCGGCACACCATCCAGGTCGACTTCTTTCCCTACCTGCGCACCATCCGGCGCGAGATCCGGCAAGGGCGCCGGGCCAGATCCCCCAGCTGAGGGCCGCCAGCCCCGCCGGAGAGAGGAGGAGGGGAGCTGCTGCGCATCCGCAAGAGCAGTTCGCTGTTCCGGCTGCGCACGGGCGACGAGGTGAAGGCGCGCGTGGCCTTTCACAACACGGGTTCCGCGCAGGTCCCCGGTCTGATCGTCATGCAGATTACCGATGACGAAGGCGCCCCGGAACGGGTGGTGGAGCGGATCGTGACGCTGTTCAACGCGCGCGACGAGGCGGTGTCGTTCGCGGTGCCGGCGCTGGCGGGGCTGGAGTTCGCGCTGCATCCGGAACAGGCGGACTCGGCCGATCCGGTGGTGCGGACGTCGTCGTACGAGGCGGCGACGGGTGGCTTCGACGTGCCGGCCCGGACGGCTGCGGTGTTCCTGCAGAAACGGGCGGTGGCCGAGCAGCTGGACCTGCTGATCGGGGACCTGGAGGCGTTGCATGCAGCCGGCGTCCTGAACGGCGGCCAGGCCAATCCGCTACGGGTGAAGTCGCAGAACGCGCAGGCGTCGCTGGCCTTGGGTCAGACGGGCGCGGCGGCCAACCAGTTGCAGGCCTTCCGCAACCAGGTGCGGGCGTTTCCGCAGGGCGGGGTGCTGACGGCGGAACAGGCGGCGTTGCTGGACGGCTTCGCGGCCGACGCGCTGGCCTGCATGACCGGTTGAGCTCAGCGTTCCAACCGATCGGCTGCCGCGTCGTGGAGCGGGTGACTCGCTTCCCGCGAAGAGTCTTCCGCTCCGTCTGCTTGCGGGAGTTCGTAAATGAGATTGCGGACGTAATCCCAACTCTTCCCGGTCATCTCGGGCCGTAAGCCGTTTCCCTGGACACTGGCTCGACGCAGTCGAAAACGGTAATCCTCGTTCCGCATCGTGTCGAGAATAGGAGGTGTCGCCGTCTCCGAGTCAACGATTGTCCCGGAGGCGTGGTGCCGGTAAGATCGAGTCCCCGTGGAGACTTCGAAACTGCATCCGAGCGCCCGTCGAGTGAGAGACGCCTTGCTTCGCCTCGGTTATCCCTGCGAAATCCAGCAGTTGCCGGACTCGACACGAACTGCGCGCGAAGCGGCCGAGGCGGTCGGCTGCCGGGTGGCGCAGATTGCCAAGACGCTCGTGTTTCGGGGTGCCGAATCCGGCCGGGCGCTGATCGTGATCGCCAGCGGTGCCAACCGGGTCGAGGAAGCCAAGCTGGCCGAGTTGGCGGGTGAGCCGGTCGAAAAGGCCCGCGCAGATTTCGTACGGGAACAGACCGGGTTCGCAATTGGTGGAGTCCCCCCGGTGGGTCACGCCAGGCCGGCGAAGATCTGGATCGACCCGGACCTGCTCACCTTCGACGAGGTCTGGGCAGCCGGCGGAACGCCTCACACCGTATTCCCCCTGGATCCGTCCCAACTGCCCGCCTTGACCGGCGGAGTGGTGGCCGAAGTGGTCTGAAGTCGGACTCTCGGGCGTCCCGGACGAGCGAGAAGCCTCATGGGTCTGGATCAAAGCTCACGTGTTCCTAGAGGCGCTCCCGAAGGTACCGCTTCGCCACCAGGAAAGGCTGGGTCAAAGCCAGATCCGAGTCGGTGTCCACGGCGGATTCCCTCCAGTCGAGCTTCTCCGCCTCGATCTCCTCGATCTTCCATGTCGGACTGTCCTCCGACGCGGCGGCCTCGAGGTATTTCAGCCGGGTCAGTGCACAGAAGACATAGGCCTGAGCGACGAGCATGCGCCAGAGGACTGGTCGGCTACGAGGGTGGAAACCGGTGAGGATGTCGACCACGGGCTCGAAGACCACGGTGGACGCCGAGAACGCTCCAAAAAAAGCAGAGTCGAATTCCAAAACTCAAGACGCGCTGGTGTTCCGCCTCGCCGCCGATCATTGCCTCGAGAGCCGAATCGAGACGCCCGATTCGCAGTCCCTGTCTCCAGTGCACGGAGGGATTACTCTGCCGCGCAACCTCCCAATCCGGGCAATTCGGATCGTAGGCGAGTGGCGGCTCAGCCTTGGCGAATTCGCGGGCCTCCGTGTACGATACGAACAGAGATTTCGCAATCGTATAGTGGGACATGATGGATTTGTCCAGGCGTAAATCCATCATAGTAATTTTTGATTGAATCAGTTTAAAGATTGCCAGTGGCGAGAATAGATTGTAAATGGTCAAGGAAAAGTAGTAATGATCCTTGGACTGCAACCGTCCCTGTCCGTCTTCGCGTAGGTCACCCCTTCTGGACGACCGCGCAAGGCCGTAGATTCGGTACAGGGCGCGGGAGGAAGCCTCGGCGAACTGGAACAACAATGGCTCATAATCGTGGTAAAGGCGTTTTCGAGCTTCGTACTCATAGTCGCGTCTGGCGGCCTTGTGCGAGCGGGTCTCTGCGAATTCCGGTTTGGCCTTTTCGAGGTCTTTGGCATTCGAAGCTCGGATCTCCTCGAGGTCTTTGGCATTCGAGGCTCGAAGCGCCTCGAGCGCCTTGTCCGTGCGTCGCTTGAGTTCTGCCCGGTGACTCTCGAGGCGTTTCTCGAACTCATGGTTGATGGTCCTTTTTGCGACCTACCGTGCAACAAAGGCCACCACAGCCACGAGGACGGCGGTTCCAGTGGTGATTTCCCAAATGTGGTTTGCGAGGTACTCCACCAAATTCGTTCACCTGTGCGTGCTGGCGGATCAAAGACGTGACGGCCGCGTTTCGGTCAGGCCCGCCACCGAGAGCGCCCGTCCGGGAGCCCGCTTCAGCGCTTCCTCGAACGCCCGCCGCGCCTCGTCGTGCCGTCCCAGTTGCAGGAGCAACTCGCCCAACAACTCGTGCGACGGCTTGACCGGGACGGGAGGGCCGTAGCCGAGCGGCATGGCCTCCTCGATCGACGTCGCCTGCCGGAGCAACTCGACCGCCTTCTCCGAATCGCCGTTCTTCAGCTGGATCAGGGCGGCCGCCTCCCGCTCGAGGACTCGCGCCGCGTCTTCATCGGAGTCACCCATCTTGCCGTGGAACGACTCCGCTTTCTTCAGCTCGCCCCGGCCCAGCGCCATCACCACCTCGGCGTACAGGTCAGTCGCGACGGAAATGTCGTCCAAATCCTCGTGATCGACGCTGACCTCGACCGGCTCCTGCCCCCGCGTCTCCACGACGTGCGCCGCCTTCATGCGCGCCAGGTGGTAGCGCGTCCGCCGCGAACCGCTCTCGGCGGTGTCGGCCTTCATGACCTCGAGCACCTCGCGCGCTTTCTCCAGCCGCCCCTGCTGCAGGTATCCATAGTGCAGCCAGAGCAGCGCGTGGAAGTTGCGGTCGTCCACCCCCAGACCCTTGCGGCGGACCCGCTCGTCGGCCACCTCGAAGGACTTCTCGTTGGCCGCCGCCGACTCCTCCCACATCCCCATGGCCACGAAGATGTGCGAGACCATGTGCTGGGCGTGCGAGGCGGCGGGCGCGATCTGGGCGTAGACGCGGGCCGGGCGGAGTCCCAGGGGCGCATGGATGGGATCGTCGTAGGAGTGGATCATGTAGTGGGCCGCACCCGGGTGTTTGGGATTCTTCGCGAAGACCTCCTCGGCGATGGCGCCGCCCCGCATGTACTCCCGAAAGTCGCGGGTGCCATTGCCGAGTCCCAACCACGAAAGGGAATAGAAAGCGGCCGCCTCGAGGTCCTCCGGGTACTTCTCGTACATCCGGCGCATCGCCTCGTGGTAGGCTCGGTCGCGCTCCGCCTTGTCTCCGGGCCCGTACAGCGCCTCGACCGCGCGCAGGTAGTCCTTCTCGCGCTCGGTGGGGGCCTTGGCCAAACGCTCCTCGGGCGTCGGGGCCAGCTCGTTCAGGACGTTGCGGGCTTTCTCCACGTCCACCTGCCGCCAGAGCGGGTGGTTGTGCGTCATGGCCTCTCCCCAGTAGGCCATGGCGAAGTCGGGGTCGAGCTCGCGGGCCTTGCGGAACTGCTCCTCCGCGTCCTCGAACTCGAAGTTGTGCAGGTAGAGGACCCCCTCTACGAAGTGCTTCCGGGCCTCTCCCGAGCCGGAGGTGGGGAAATCGATGACGCCCAGGTTCTGGGCGCTCAACAGGGCGAAACAAGAGAAAAGGACGCAAAGTCTGGCGATCATGAAAACCTCGAACTTTCAAGACACGGTGTGAGCGGGGATTTTCTTCACTTCGTCCCGCAGCCGCCTCTCAGCGTGCCACAAGTCGTAGCTCTGCTGCATCCGCAGCCACAACCCCGGCCCGTTTCCACAGAATCTCCCCAACCGCACCGCCATCTCCGGGCTGATGCCCGACTTGCCTGCGAGCAGGAAAACGGTGGCGAGCCAACGCGCTCCGGGTCAGAAACTCAACCGCAGGGCGAACTGCATCAGCCTCGGGTTGCCCACGGTCCGCAGGATCTGCCCGAAGCTGGCGCTGAAGATGTTGGTCGCCGGGTTGGCGAAGTTCACGTTGTTGAAGGCGTTGAACACCTCCCAGCGGAACTCCAGCTGCGTGTCCTCCGTCAGACGCGTCACCTTGCGCAGGTTGAAGTCGAGGCTGAAGCTGGAGGGGCCGAAGATCTCGGTCTGGCCCAGTTCGCCCAGACGGCCCGGCTGCGGCAGCTGGAACAGACCCTGGACCGCCCCCGGACTGCTGCATTCCGACGCCAGCTGCGAGGAGAGGCAGGGGTCGAACCAGAAGACGCCGCCGCCGATGCTCTGTCGGCCGGTCAGGTCCTGCAGGGCCCCCCGGTCCAGCGGCGTGGAAAGGTCGACCGTGTTGGCGTCTGAGATGGCGCTGCGGTGGAAGGTCCCGACTCCCGAGGTAATCGTCAGCGGACGCCCGCTGCGGGCCGTGACGATCCCGCCGAACTGCCAGCCGCCCAGGACCTTGCCCAGGGCGCCGCCGCTGGCGTAGCGGTGACCCGGGCCCAGCGGGATCTCATAGATCCAGTTGGCCTTGAACAGGTGCCGCGGCATGAACTCCTGCCGGGTGTAGCGTGGAAACTGCACCGAACTGGGCCGGATGTCGTTGATCAAGGTGTTCTCGTCGCCGTCGAAGTCCGCCAGCGCCTTGCCGTAGGTGTAGTTGGCCTGCAGCGCCAGACCGGCGGCGAAACGGCGCCGCAGTTCGATCTCCAGCGCGTGGTACTGCGAAGAACCGTCGTTGACCATGGCCCGGGAGCTGTGCACGAAGGGGTTGGCCTGGAAGAAGTTGGCCGGAAAGCGCCCCTCCAGCACGCGGCCCCAGAAGCTGCCGCCCCGGATGCGCGACTCGCCCGAGGAGGGCCGGGAGGTCTCCCTTTGGGTGAGCCGGTAGACGAACTCGCCGGGCTCGTTGAAGTCCAGCGCGTCCACCAGCGCCGAGCGGCCGCGCAGACGGCTCACGTCGCCCGCGATCAGCGCGTCCATGAGTGGATTGGCGATGACGCAGGGGGCTCCCGTGCCGGCGTCGAAGCGGGAGCCGAAACCCTCCGAGCGGTTGCACTCCAGGTTGTGTTGCGCGATCAGGAAGGCGTCCAGAAACGACATACCCGTCTCGTCGTCCATGGCGAAGATGTTGATCTCGTTGAAGTCGGCCACCCGCCGCTGCTTCAGCCCGTGGTTGCCCACGTAGCGGACGTCCAGCGCCCAGTTGGGGAAGATCTCGCGCTGAATGCCGAAGGTCCATTCCTGGTAGTAGGGCGTGGCCAGGCCGTCCTGGAAGGTGCGGAAGTCCTGCGCCGTGCTGTCCAGGATGGTGCGCCGCGCCGGCAGTTCGAAGTCGGGGGCGGGAGCGATCGGCGGTCCGCCCGCCAGCACGTCCCGCAGGAAGATCGGGTTGTTGATGCAGTCGCCGTCCACGGGGATGCAGTCCTGGTCGACCACCAGACCCTCGTTGTCGTCGATGTTGCCGTCGATGATACTGAACACGTCCTGGGTGTAGCTGACGCGGAATCCCGCCCGCACCGAGGTGCGGCCCGTGCCGAACGGGTCCCAGGCCAGACCCAGCACGGGCCCGAAGTTGTTCAGGTCGTCCTCGAAGAAGGGCACTCCGTTGTTGGCGCCGCCCGGGATGTACGGGACCGTGCAGCCGGTGATCAAGTCCACCGCGTTGTCGGTGGTCGGGTCCAGGGAACCGCCGCTCAGCATTGGACAGGGACGCCCGGCCAGCGTTCCCGGATTGAAGAAGCCCTGGGCGCCGGAGATGCCGAACACCGAGTCGAACCCGCCTTCCGGAATCAGGGCCAGACCCTGCAGCTCCTGGGGAACCGACTGGTACTCCCAGCGCAGGCCCAGGTTCATGGTCAGGTTGGGCGTGACGTTCCAGGTGTCCTGGAAAAAGGCGTCCACCTCGCGGTCGCGGTAGATGCGCCGCTCGAAGGCGCCCGGCACGAATCCCGAGGTCAGCGAGGTCACGTTGTAGCGAAACTCGACCTCGCCGATCGCTCCCACCAGGTTGTTGATCAGGTCGCGGGCGTTGTTGTAGTCGGCGGTTTCGATGTCGCTGCCGCCCGACAGCGCCCGCAGGTTCGACTCGCTGAATCCGGGCGGGTTGTCGCCGCGGTTGAAGTCGATGTCGCCGAAGGGGAGCGTTTCGAAGAGGCTGCGGTTGTTGACGTAGCGGTTGCGGAACTCGAAGCCGAACTTGAACTGATGCGAGCCCCGCACCCAGGTC
>JBFGHG010000038.1:0-10429 GCA_041578395.1 Acidobacteriota bacterium | reverse complement strand
GCTCCCTCGAGCCCGGCGTACTCCCGGAAGCGGCCCTCCTCGAGGTAGAGCAGCCGCCCCCCTTCGGTCCCCACCCAGACCCGGCCCGACGGATCTTCAGCAATGGCGCGGACGAAGTCGGGGGGCAGCCCGGAGCCCTCGCCGAACACTTCCAGGCCCTCCGCCCCCAGCCGGTAGAGCCCCCGCGAGGCGCCGATCCAGAGGCCCCGCCGGCGGTCCTCGAACATCACCCGCACCACCGCCTCCGACAGCTCGCCTTCCGGCACCTCGAACCCGGCCTCCCCGGCCCGCACCAGTCCGCCGCCATAGGTGCCCGCCCAGAGCCGGCCGCGGGAATCGACCAGCAGGGAACGGACGTACTCGTGCGGCAATCCGTCCTCCGTCCCGAACCGCTCAAACTCCCAGCCGTCGTAGCGCAGCAGTCCCTGGCGGCTGCCCACCCAGATCCTCCCCTCCCCGTCCTGGGCCAGGGCCGTCACGAACGAGTCGCGAAAGGCGGGGGTGTTGGTGTGATCGAAGGCGGTGAAGCGGACCCCGTCGAAACGGGCCAGCCCTCCCTGAGTGCCGATCCAGAGGTAGCCGTCGGAATCCTGCAGCAAGGCGGTGACGGCGTTCTGGGGCAGGTCGTCCGAGGTGTTCCAGACGTGCCGGCTGTACTGGCTCAGCTCGCGCCCCGGACGCAGAGCGAAACAGGGCGGGAGAAGGCCCAGTGCCGCCAGCGCCGTCAGCAGGACCAGCCCCCGGACGGCCCGGACGATCGCCCTGGCACGCCGGCGTTTCACCGCGAGCCGCGCTCCCGTTGCCGCAGGATCTGGGTGAAAGAGCGGGTCCTCAACTCCTCCAGCGTCAGACCGGTGGCGGTTGCCTCCTGCGGGGAGATGGCGCCGCAGCCGAGGCCCCGCAGGAAGAAGTTCAACAAGCCCTGCCCGGTGGCCGCGTCGTCGAACACGTCCCCCACCAGCGTGGCCTGGGCCGCCTTCTCGACGAAATTGGCCAGCCGCTGCGAGGCGGCGGCCAGGCTCTCCTGGAAGAAGGCGTAGACGGCCGCGTAGCGCGTGGGCAACTGGCCGGGATGCAGGTCCCAGCCCTGGTAAAAGCCCCCTTCGAGCGAGTGCCGGATGTGTCCGTAGTGGAGGCGCCAGGCGTTGAAGACCACCCGGCGGTTCTCCTCCACCTGCTCGGGGGGCAGCGCCTCTCCCCGGTTGGGGGGCACCGGCAGGACGTTGGTGGCGCCGTCGGACAGCCACACGTTGCGTCCCGAGAACATGACCTGCATCATGTGCTTGGCGAAATCGCAGGCAGGGTGGTCCATCACCTGGAAAGCGGCGGTGATCTGGCAGCTGGCCGTGTAATCGTAGGTCCCGAAATGCAGCGCCACGCAGCGCCCCGCGGCGGCATCCACCAGCCGGGGAAGGTTGCCGGCACCCTCGGGGTCCAGGATCGACTGCGGGAGCTCCACCATGAGTTCGATCTTCAGGGATCCCGCCTCCAGGCTCAGACTGCCTTCGAGCTTGCCCAGCGCCTGGGCCAGGAACTCCGCCTGGGCGGGGATGGGCACCTTGGGAAGCGTGACGACGAAGCCGTCCGGCAGCCTCCCTCCGCTTTTTTCCACCAGAGCCGTCAGAAAGAGGTCGAGTGTCCTCGTGCTGCGGGCCACCAGTTCCGAATTCAGCGGTTTGATGCGGATGCCGAGATAGGGGGGCAGGACTCCCTCCTCCATGCCCCGGGCCACTTCCAGGCCCGCACGCACGGCGTGATGGTCCTCTTCTTCGCCGCTGCGGTGTCCGAACCCGTCCTCGAAGTCGATGCGGAAGTCCTCCACCGGCTCCCGCTCGAGCTTCTCCTGGATGCGTTGGTAGACGATGCGCGCCAGCGATTCGTCCTCCCATCCCAGCACGCCGGCCAGGTCGGACGGCCGGGGGGCGTAGGTCTCGAGCGTCTGGCGGGCGGTCTGACCCAGTTTGCGGCCCGCCTCCGCCTTGAACAGCTGGGCCCCACCGTAGACGGTGTGGACCGGCTGCCGGGCACCGCCGTCCCCCGGGTAGCGCCTGGAGTGCTCCCGGTTGGCCTCGAGAAGCCGCTGGACGGCGTCCAGCATCCGGTCATCGGGCAGTGAGCGTTTCATCGATTCGTCCTTTCCCGTCAGTCTCGCCTCACAACCCTACTCTTGCAAGGATGCTCTCGATTCTCTCGCGGCTTCGCAGCGGACTCCAGACCGGGTCGATTTTCAGCAACACGAGCCCCGGGTAGCGCTCCTCACAGGCCTGCTCCAGATGTCGCAGCGCTCGCCCGGCGCGGCCCCGGCCCACTTCCAGCAGGGCGCGGTGCCCGGCTCCGAGATAGTAGCCCGCCTCCTCCAGAGCCTCCAATTCCCCTTCCGCCTCCCGGGTCCGCTCCAGCCGGGCCAGCAGCAGGGCGAGAGCCGCCGCTGCGTCGGCGCTCCCCTGACTCGCATCGCGGGCCTGCCGCAGGTGGACTTCCGCCTCCTGCCAACGGCCCAGCTCCGTATGTGAGCGGCCCAGGATCAGGTGCGCCGTGGAGAAGTCCGGGTGGCGCTGCAGGATCTCCAGGGCCCGGCTGGCCGCGATTTCGAACTGCCCCGCGTAGTAGTAGCCGCCGGCCACGTAGGCCTGCACGATGGGAGAGGACGGCTCGCTCTGCTGCGCCAGCCGGACCTGGTCGACGGCTTCGTAGGGCCGCCCCTGCGCCGCCAGGTTCATGCTCATCCAGCAGCGCGCCTCGGCGTAGTCCGGCCGCAGTGCGATCGCCCGGCTCAGGGAGCGCTCGGCGGCCGGCCAGTCCCACTCGTGAAAGAGCCGCACCACACCGCGCGCTCCGTGCCCCTCGGCCAACTCCGGGTCGCACTCGAGCGCCCGCCCGGCCGCCCGCAAGGCGCTCTGAAACGCTTCCCGCGGATCCCGGTAACCGTGCAGCCCGGCGACGTTCCAGGCTTCGGCCAGAACGGCCCAGGCGAGGGCGTGCCCGGGCTCCCGCTCCGCAGCGCGGGCGGCGACGGAGAGGGCCTCTTCCAGCGTGGACCGGCTGCGATCGCGCAGCAGCCGGCGCGCTCGCCAGCAAGCTTCGTCGACCTCGAGGCCGCGGCGGGTCGGGACCGCGGACGCCTCGGAGTGCGACTGCAGCAGCCCGACCACCTCGTCGGCGATTCGCTCTGCCAGGGGCCCGACGTCCCCGCCGAAGCCTTCCACCGGCGTTCGCAGGTTGCGGGTCGCGCGGGTCAGCCCGCTGGCCGCCTCCAGTACGCGGGCCTGCAATCGGACGTCTCCGGCGTGGCAGCGGACGCTTCCCTCCACCGCCAGCCGCACCCCCAGGCGCTCGGCCAGCGCCGGCAGGTCTCTTTTCCCGCCCGGTCGAAGCAGCGACGGGGAAACCACCCGAACTCCCGGGGACGCCGAGAGGGCGCCCACCAGTTCCTCCGTCAGGATGCCTCCCAGAGACCGTTCGCTGGCCTCTTCCCCCAGGTCCAGAAAGGGGATGACGGCCACGGCCGGGGCGCCCTGGGCCCGGGCCGTTCGGGGGGCGCCCGCCTCGCGCTTGGAGCGGCGGGCCTGGAACCAGAGGTCCAGCTCGCCGCGAAACGCGTAGACGGACCCCAGGCTGCGGTGCCGGTGCCGGTGCACCGGCAGCCCTTCCAGCTTTTCCCAGCGCTGTGCGGTCCGCACCGAACGCTTCAGGTAGGAGGCGATCTCCTTCCACGAATCGAAGCGTTCCCCGGCCGAAGGCGCCCGAGGGGTGTCGTCGCTGCCCATGCGTTACTCCCGAGCCCCGAGTTTGACACGCTTTGCGGGGCTTTGACACACTCTTTTCAGATGAGCGACGATGGGCGGCGGCTCCACATCGGCACCCGGGAAATCGACGATCTGCTCGACGAGTTGCCACTGGCGCTGGATCGGGAGGAGTTCGTGGGCTTCCTCTCGGGCTTCCCCCGGCGCTACCTGGCCGTCACCGCGCGCGAGGAGATCGTCAAACATTTCCTGCTCACCACCAGCCTGGGCGAGCGGCCCGTGATCAGCTCGCTGTCGCCCGAGGGGGAAGACCGCTGGAAGCTGGTGCTGATCGCCCGCGACCGCCGGGCGCTCTTCGCCCGCATCGCGGGTTCCCTCTCCTGGTACGGGGGGGACATCGTCTCGGCCGAAGCCTTCGGGAACTCCCGCGGGCTGGTGCTCGACACCTTCGTCTTCGCCGACCGGGAAGGGCGCTTCTCCGAGCAGCGGGATCAGTTTCAGAACTTCCTGGAAGAAGTGCTCGAAGGCGGGCGCGACCTGGAATCCCTGATGGCCGGGAAGCTGCGGCGGGAGCCGCACCCTCCGCTGTCGCTGGTCGGCCTCGAGTTTCACCCCGAGCCCGAGCTGCGGATGACCCGCATGTCGCTGGTGTGCGGCGACCACCTGGGGCTGCTGTACGAGTTGAGCCGCTGCATCGGGACCGCCGGCGCCGACATCCAGATGGCGTACATCCGAACGGTGGACGGACAGGCCCGCGACGAGTTCTACCTGAGCCGGCAGGGCCGGGCGCTGGACGAGTCGGACCTGGCGCGGCTGCGGACGGAACTGCAGCGGCTGGAGCAGGATCCGGCGCTGTCGCAAGGCTGAGCCGCTCGTGGCACGGGCATCCCTGCCCGCGATTCGGGAAAAAAGCCCGCAAGCCACCGCACTCCGTTAGCAGGATTCGATCAGCACGAACAGCAGCACCAGCATCACCACCGCCAGGACCAGCAGGAAGATCTTCCAGAAGCTCTTCGGGTAGCGCCCCGCGATGTTCCCCGTGTAGCCGTTGACCACCACCTGGAACCTCTTGCGGCCGTAATCGTAGGTCAGCAGCCAGATGGGGACCAGCACGTGCTTGAAGGTCTCGCCGGAGTAGTCCGGGTAGATCTGCAGGTTGCGGTGGGTGTCCCCCGGAACCTGCGCAGCGCACAGCCGCCGCAGCTGCGCCAGCATCGACTCCCGGGCCCGCTGCGCCGCCTCCACCAGCACCACCTGGTAGTGTTCCACCACGAATCCGGACAGGTAGGCCGTGTCGTAAGGGACCAGCTCCTTGGTCGGAAAGGGCTCCACGGCCCGCAACAGCGACAGGTCCACGCCGTGCGTCCCGGCGACCGGCTCGTCGTCGAAGAAGTGCTCCAGCCGTCCCGCGGCCGGTTCCCAGCGCACGTGCTGGACCTGCCGGGTGCGCGTGCGCCCCTCCGAGTCGCGGTAGGTCTCGGTGGTGTAGTAGTAGTGCCCGGCGTCGGCCGTCCAGCGGCAGTCGACGCGTGCGTCGAAGGTCCAGTAGGGGACGTAGACGCCGTGAACCGTGTCGATCAGGGCCTTGCGCTTCAGCTTGCTCGGCGCGAACCACTTGCTGGCGTACCAGCGTCGTAGCGAGTCCCGCACGCGGGCCTCGTCCACCTTGAAGGGGAGCAGGCTCTGCGGCCGGATGGGCGCCTTGATCTCGTCGTAGTCGACCAGCTCCGGAGACCCGCAGAACTCGCAATTCTGGCCGACCCGCTCCGGGTCGAAGACCGAAATGGCGTGGCAGCTGCGACACTTGACCGTCCGTTTGGTGGCCTTCCAGCCGCGCAGCTCCTCCGGCATCTCGCGCAGGGTCCGGACCAGGTCGATCTCCTGGATCTCGCCGGTCTCGGGGTTGACCTCGTACGGCGACACGGTACCGCAGTAGGGACATTCCAGCTGCTGGCGCGCCGGGTTCCAGTTGGCCTGCGCGCCGCAGGCGGGGCAGGCGTGCTTTTCCAGGGCCGTGATTTCACTCATCAGAGGTCCCGCCGCCGCCCGCTCACTCGGCCAGGAATTCGTCCAGCGAGGAGCGCTTGATCCGGTAGGTGGAGCCGATCCGCTTGGCCTTCAATTCGCCCGATTCGATGGTGGCCAGCACGTCCCCTTCGCTGACCCCCAGCACGTTGGCCACGTCTCCCGGGGAGAGCAGCTCCGGGAGGCCGGGGGCTCGAACGGCCTCGGCTGAGGCCCCTGCGCCCGCCGCGGCAGGACCCTGGACGGGAGTCGTCGGGGGGGCGGCGCCTCCCAAGATGGCGCCCCCCTGCTGCTGCACCATCTGCTGGGCGATCGCCAGCCCCACGGCCAGTTCGGTGGCCATGCCGCCGGCGCCGCCGCCGCCCCCTTCTTCCATGCCCTGCGCCATCTGGTATTTCACGTAGTCGTTCAGGTTGCCCACGGCGGCCATGCTGGCCCGCTTGTCGATGGCTTCTTCCACTTCGGGCGGGACCGAGACGTTCTCGACGATGAAGCTGGTCACCTCGAGGCCGTACTTGGCCGAGACCACCGGGTTGATCAGCGGCAACAGGGCGTCGCCCAGCTCGCCGTAGCGCGTGGCCACGTCCAGCACCGGGACCTTGGAGGTGGCCAGCGCGTCGGAAAAGACGCTCACCACGCGGGAGCGCATCACCTCGGAGAACTCGTCGAGCCGGAAGTTGTGGTCCGACCCGGCCACTTCCTTGAGGAAGAGCTTGGGGTCGACGATGCGGAAATCGTAGGTCCCGAAGGCCCGCACCCGCACGATGGCGAAGTCCGGATCGCGCATCATGATGGGATTGGAGGTGCCCCACTTGTTGCCGGTGAACAGCCGCGTGTTGAGGTAGTAGACGTCGGCCTTGAAGGGCGACTCCAGGCCGAACTTCCACGACTTGAGCCGGGTCAGGATGGGGATGTTGTCGGTGACCAGCGAGTGCTTGCCGGGGCCGAAGGTGTCTCCGAATTCACCCAGGTAGACGAACTGCGCCACCTGCGATTCCCGGACGATCAGCTGCGCGCCGTTCTTGATGGCCTTGTCCTCGTCGGGGAACCGCCACGACAGAGTGTCCCGCGAGTCGTCGGTCCACTCGATGATCTCGATCAGTTCGCCCTTCAGAAAATCCCACAATCCCATGATTCGATTCTTCCTCTCTGGCTGACAGGTTGTTCGAGCCCGCTGACGTTATATCAGATGCCCCGCCACGGTGCGCCCCGCAACCCCCGCCGGATTCGCAATCGTAATTCGTAATCGTAACCGTTGTCGTAAATCGTCCCCCCCCCCGCTCACCCGATATCCCGCCGCCGCAGCAAACGCTCCCACGCCTCCCGGTCCCGCGGCCGAACCCAATCCCATCCGATCCTCTCCCAGTCCGGATCGAGCGGGTCCAGCCCCAGCTCGCGCACGGCTTCGGCTTGGGACACGAAGAACTCGTTGCCGTAGGGAAAGAGGTAGCCTCCTTCCGCCTCGCGGGAAGCCCGTGCCTCCTGGTAGGACGTGAACCAGCGGCTCAGGAAGGCGTCCATGCGGGGGACCCACATGCTCTTGTCGGGGTGGTTGGTCATGTTGGGGGGGTTCGATTACGAGTCACGATTACGATTGCGATTTCTGGTCAGGCATATCTCAGGATGAACGACGGCAGGGTGCCGCCGCCGGCGGTGACGTTGGCCAGCTTGCCCGAAGAGATCCGGGTCAGGCAGCCGCCCATCAGAGGGCCGTTCAGGTAAGGGTCCAGGTCGATGATGGCGGGGACCAGTTTCCAGCTGCCTTCCACCTGCACGAGAAAAGGCTCGCGGTGGATGTCGACGCACTCCTGCACCACGAAGCCCTCCTTGACGCCTTTCTCGATCCAGGAATCCCACTCCGACTGGGTGGCGTCGAAGCCCAGCATGACGCCCTTGCCCCCGTACTCGTCGTTGGGCTTGAGCACGAAGTAGCGGCGGTTGTTGCGCACGAACTCGACCAGGTCGATGGGCAGCCCGCGAAAGCGCGTCTGGCGCTCGCGCAGCCGCCGCGTCCAGGGGACGTGGGCCTGGATGGCCTGCAGCTGGGACGGGGTCAGGACGTGAGTGTAGGTCTCGTCGGTGAGCAGAGCCAGGATGGCCTTCTTGTGAACCAGCTTGGTGCGGAACGAATTCAGGAAGCAGGTCTTCTGTGACTTGTACCCTTCCAGATAGGCGCCGCACTCCTCCCTGATCTCGTAGAACTCGTTCATCAGCAGGCGCCGGTAGAGGATGTCGATGCGCCGGCCGTTGGCGACGATCCAGCCGTCTCGGCACTCCAGCCGGCGGGGATCGGCGATCTCGCAGGCGAAGCCCTGCCGCTCCAGGTACTCCTTCAACAGCAGGAACTCGGACACCGTGGGCACCCCGTCGAGGTCGACGATGGCGAAGCTGGGCTTTTCCTCGCGGCCGTCGAACTCCTCGTGGTAGATCCGCACCAGGCTGGCGATCAGGTGTTCCAGCGGGGAGACGAAGCGGACCGGGAAATGCCGCTCGAACTCCTGGAACAGCGGCAATTCGCGATACATCCGCGCCAGGTGGTGGACGTAGGCGGGACCGGCCGGGACTTCGGCGTTCACCTCCACGAAGCGGAACGAGTTCTCGGTCAGGAAGGCGTCCATGCGGGCCGTGGCCGACAGCCGGATCACGTTGGTGGGGATGGCCGCCAGCTCCAGCTCCCACGGCTCCATCCCCAGGTCGTCCTCGAGCACGCGGCGGTCGTTGAGAAAGGTGGCGGCGATCTTGAGGATGGCCTGTCGCAGCAGGTAGACCGCGTCCTGCACCGAGGTGTACATGCCCTCGGTGAGGAAGGTGGGGCGCAGGCAGGTCGCCATGGGCCGCCCCCCGAACAGCACGTTCTGGGTGCGCTGCTTGTCCAGCAGCTCGTTCATCTGCTGCTCGGCCCCCTGCAGGTCGCGGGAGATGAGGCTGTGGTAATGGTCGATGGCCGGCTGTACGTCTTGGCGGTAGTTCATGGCCTCCTCGCGCGAAGACGCCAGTGTATCCCAACTGCCAACCGCTCACTACCCGTTACACTGTTCCGATGATTCGCATCAACCCGGGCCTGCAGATCCGGGAGTCCGAGCTGAGTTTCTCGGCTTCGCGCTCGAGCGGCCCGGGAGGGCAGAACGTCAACAAGGTGAGCAGCCGGGTGACGCTCCGCTTCGACCTAGAGGAATCCCCCAGCCTCACGGACGAGCAGAAGCGGCGGCTGCGCCGGCGGCTCTCTTCGCGGCTCACCAAGGAGGGCGTCCTGCAGCTGGACAGCCAGCGGCACCGCAGCCAGTCCGCCAACCGGGAGGACGCCGTCGCGCGTTTTCAGGAACTGCTGCGCAAGGCGCTGGCGCCGCGGCGGCGGCGGATTGCCACCTCGGTTCCGAGATCCTCCCGCCGGCGGCGGCTGCAGCGAAAGAAGCGGCGGGGGGCGATCAAACAGCTGCGTTCGCGGCCCTCCCTCGAGGATTGAGCAGCCGGCTCCCCCGGGGTTTACGGCGCCCGCGGCACCCGGAATCCGGTGATCCGGATCAAGTCGTCGGTGCGGCCCACCAGCGGCTCCGATTCGAAGTCGCGCAGCGACTCCGGCTGCTCCCCCTCGTGCAGGACGTAGAACGCCACCTCTCCCGTGCCGTCGAAGATCAGGGCGGTGGGGTCCGCCTCCGGGTCGATGATCGAGAGCATCCGCAAACAGCCGTCCGTCTGCAGGTCGCGGTCGGCGCCGTCGGGCAGGCAGGCGAAGATTTCGCCGAAGCGCGCGTCCTCCACCACGTAGAGAATGCCCGAGCCGGGCTGGAAGGCGAGGTTGTCGGGACTGTGGAAGCCGTTGGCCCCCAGGTAGACACGCTGGACCACTGCGCCGGCGAACCCTCCCGGCTGCGCCGGATCGGCCAGGTAGACGCGGCCGTTGCGGCTCTCCACAACGCCCTCCCCGGCCGGGTTCTCGTCCACGACGCAGAGCACCTCGCCCCAGTTCTGGGCGTTCGACCGCCCGGTGTTGGCCCAGCAGAAGCGAAACCCTGTACCGGTGTAGGTCGGGTCGATCTCCAGGTCTTCGGGACGAAGGTATCCGGTCGCACCGTTGGCATCGACGGTGGCGCGCGTGCGCAGGGGATCGACCTCCACCCAGGTGGCCTCCCCCACCTCGCACCCCTGACCGTGCTCAGGAAAGCGGTCGCTGTCCGGACTCACGCACGAGATCTGCAGCGCGAAGGTCCGGCCGGCAACCAGGGGCGAGTCGTCCAGGTCGGTGATGGGCTCCTCGCCGGTACGCAGCTGATCCGGCACGAACTTGTAGACGGCGCCGCCGTCGCCGTCCACCTCCGAGAGGCCCGGCGTGCGCTCGTCGGCGGCTACCACGACTCCGCTGGGCAGCGCGGCCACTCCCTCCCAGGCGATCGTCGGCAGCGCCTCCCGCAGAGCCACGTTGTTGCTGGGCTCGGGACTGTCGATGCCGTCGCGGACGTCACCCGTGTCGCGGTCGGCGATCCAGTGGTTGGTCGTGTTGATCGGGTCCAGGATCTCGTAGCTGCGGCCGTCCTCCGACTCCTCGGTGACCAGGACCGTGCCCCACGGCATCAGTGCGATGCCGTCGCACAGCCTCATCCCGCGCAGGACGTGCTCGACCTCCCCGGTCGCCACGTCCACCCGCTGCACCGAGGCGTTCAGGC
>JBFGHG010000037.1:0-10454 GCA_041578395.1 Acidobacteriota bacterium | reverse complement strand
GCCGCTCCTCCTCCATCCCGTCCTCGCTGTCGGCCGAGAGGCTGTGCGGCAGCAGACCCTCCTCCAGCCCGGCCAGGAACACCGTGTCGAACTCCAGGCCCTTCGCGTTGTGCAGCGTCATCAGGTGCACCCGGGCCGAGCCGTCGTAGTCGTCCGTGTCCGCGTACAGGGCGCAGCTGTCCAGGAACTTTTGCAGCCCCTCGCCCCGCTCCACGAACTCGCGGGCGGAGGTGACCAGCTCCCCGAGGTTCTCGAGCCGGTCCTCCGCCTCGGGCGTCGCCTGCTCCCGCAGATGCTGGAGATAGCCCGCCTCCTCGAGGATGCGCTCGATCGCCAGGTGCAGGGGACGCTGCTCGAGCGCCTTTCGGCAGCGGCCGATCATGCTCTGGAAGTTGGCCAGCGCGCGGTGCGTGCGGGTCGGCATCGACTGGTGCTCGACCGCCGTCTGCAGGGCCTCGTGCAAACCCACCGACTCCTGGGCGGCCAGCTCCTGGAGCCGCCCGACGGTGCGGGCGCCGATTCCCCGCGGGGGCTCGTTGAGAATGCGCAGCAGCGAGACCGTGTCGGCAGGGCTGCGCACGTAGCGGAGGTAGGCCAGGGCGTCCTTGACCTCCTTGCGGCTGTAGAAGCTGATGCCCCCCACCAGGTCGTAGGGGATCTGGTAGCGGCGCAGCATCTCCTCGAAGAGCCGCGACTGAAAATTGGTGCGGTACAGGACCGCCACCTGCGGTTCCTCCGCCCGGTACAGTTCGCCGATCGCGACCGCCACCCGGTGGGCCTCCTCCGGCGGGGTCTGGGCGATGAAGAGCCGGATGTTTTCGCCCGCCTTCTGCTCGGTCCACAACACCTTGGGGCGGCGGCGGGTGTTGTGGGAGACGATGGCGGTGGCCGCGTCCAGGATCACCTGGGTGGAGCGGTAGTTCTGCTCCAGCTTGACGGTCCGCGCTTCGGGAAAGTCCTCGTGGAAACGCAGGATGTTCCCCACGTCGGCGCCGCGAAAACCGTAGATCGACTGGTCCTCGTCCCCCACCGCGGTGAGGTTGTGATGCGCGCCGGCCAGAGAGCGCACCAGGTCGTACTGCGGCTGATTGGTGTCCTGGTACTCGTCGATCAGCAGATAGCGGAACCGCCCGGCCACCTGCTCGTGTACCTCCGGAAACTCCCGAAAGAGCCGGACCGTGTGCAGCAGCAGGTCGTCGAAATCCATGGCGTTGGACTTCTCGAGCTCCCGCTGGTAGGCGGGGAAGATCCTCTGCACCAGCTCGGCCTCCGCCTCGCGGCCCTGAGCTTCGTACTCGGCCGGCCCCCAGCCCCGGTTCTTGGCGCGGCTGACGATCGCCCGCATGGCGCGCACCGGCAGGTCCGCTTCGACCATGCCCGCGCGGCTGTAGAGCTGCTTGTAGACGCTCAGCTGGTCGTCGGCGTCCATGATCAGGAAGTCATGGCCCCAGCCGAGCCGCGGCGCATAGCGTCGCAGGACCCGTACGCAGAAGGAGTGGAAGGTCGACAGCAGAGGCGGACTGTCCGCGTCCGGGACGAGGTCCAGCACCCGTTCGCGCATTTCCCCGGCCGCCTTGTTGGTGAAAGTGACCGCCAGCACCTGCTCGGGACGGCACAGTCCGCGGCGGATCAGGTAGGCGATCTTGTAGGTGAGGGTGCGGGTCTTGCCGCTGCCGGCTCCGGCCAGCACCAGCACGGGTCCGTCGGTGGCCCGCACGGCCTCCGCCTGACGGGGATTCAGCTGCTGGAAAAGAGAATCGGTCGTGGTCGTCATTCAGCCTCTCGTGACCCACCGACGATATCACGAGGCCATGACGAGAAAAGCGGAAGGAGGCCCCCCCCTTCCGCTCACCGTGGGCGAATGGCGTTCACCATTCACCCTTCGTCCTTCATCGTTGCTCAGGGCCGTCCCGTGACGCGCTCCTTGTACTCGTCCAGCCCCGCCGTCGAACCGTTGTGGGTGGACTTGTAGAGCGTCACCAGGTACTTGTCGCAGGCGTCCCGATGGGGCGCTCCCGAGAACATCGAGCCCCTGGCGAACGACTCCATGGCCGGGTCCAGCTTGTTGGCCCGCCAGTTGCTGATGCCGATGTAGTAGTAGGCTTCAGCCTGCAGGTTCCGGTCGCTGGTGGAGGAGAGGAGCCGCTGGTACTGGTTGATCGCCTCGCTCCAGCGTCCGATCTCGTAGGCCTGCCGCCCCAGCACGCCGATGCAGATGGGCCGTTCCTTGGAGATGTACTCGTTCCAGCTGTCCGGCAGGTTGGCCTTCTCGAAGCCCTCGAGCAGGTGCCGGGCGTACTCGGCCGCGTTCTGCCAGTCGCCGTCCGTGACCGCGGCGTTGCGCAGCTGCACCAGCATCTGGAAGTGCCCGGCGATGTAGTTCGCCGGCTCGACCGAGTCGAGAGTGACTTTCGCGTATTCCTGAAAGTTGCCCACCTGCCCCAGCTGCTGGTAGGCGATGGCCAGGATGTAGGCCATCTGGGAAGAGGGATTGGCGTCGTAGAAGGTCTCCCCGTGCTCGGCCACCGTCGCGAAGTCCTGCAGCTGGAAGGCGGCTTCGGTGATCAGTCCGTGCGCCTGGGTGGCGTCAGGGTCGAGTTCGAGCCACGTCTTCGCCGAACTGACGACCTTGGCCCAGTCCTTCTGCTGGTAGTGGGTGCCCACGACCTGCTGCAGGCTCTGCATCGCGTACTTGACCAGCGAGAGGTCGGGGTTGGCCTTGACGAAGTCCCGAATCTTCTTCTCCCGCTCGGCCAGGTCCGGCTCCTGCACGGCATTCTGGTAGTCCTGATACTGTTGTTCGTCGTAGTCGACTTCCTGAGCCGCCAGTCCGGGCGCCAGGGCCGCCAGCAGCAGCAACGCGAGCGCGCTCTGAAGCAAAAACCGCAATTTCATGATCCCTACTCGACCTCCATCTCGAAATCAATGACCCGAAATCGATTTCGGAGCCTCTCTGTATCCTTTGTCGGATGGCCCTTCGGAAAAGGCTTTCCGATTATAGGCACCCGTCAAACCTCTTGACAATATGTGCGATGACATTTCGGCGCCAGGGTTGCGCCGGAAAGTACGAGTATGATTCCAGGCGTCATGCCCGAAGATCTGGAGATCACCATCCGCCGGGTCGATCCCGCCGCCATCGATCCGGACGACACCTTCGCCCTCTCGGCACCCTGGCGCCTGCCCCCCCGGCTGCTCGAGTCGGTCGCCCGCGCCGGCGTGCTGACCCCCCTCGAGGCCGAGCCGCTGGGAGGCGGACGCTACCGGCTGGTGGACGGCTTTGGGCGCCTGGCCGCCGCCCGCCGACTGGGTCTGGGCGAGGTGCCCCTGGCGGAGGCGCCGCCGCTGGATCCGCTCGAACGCTTCGTGCGGAGGCTGGAGTCGCGGCTGGCGAGCAGGCCTCTGGACGAGCTGGAACAGGGCCGGGCGGCGGCCCGGCTCGTGCGCCGTTTCCGGGTGCCGGAGAGCGAGATGCTGGAGAAGTTCCTGCCGCTGCTGGGAGTCCGGGGGCAGCGGGTCCGGCTGCAGCGTCTGCTGAGCCTGGCGGGGCTCCCGGAACGTTTGCAGCGGGCGCTCCCCCGGCTCCAGCCCGACATCGCCCTGGGGCTGTCGCGCTGGGACGCGCCGGAGCAGGAGCTGTTCCTGGGTCTGCTCGAGCGCTACCGCCCGGGAGTCAACCATCAGAAGGAACTGTTCCAGGCGCTGGACGAACTGCGCCAGGCGGCCGGCGCTCCAGGCGGGGTCCTCGGCGTCTGGCGGGAGAGCGGAGCGGGCCGGGTGGACACCGAAGAGGCGCGGCCGGCGGCCGAGCGGCTGTCGGCGATCCGGGCGGCCATCCGGCGGGCGCGCTACCCCACGCTGAGCGCGATGGAGGGGGAGGCGGAACAGCTCCGCTCCGCGCTGCGGGTGCCGCCCGAGATCCAGCTGCAGTGGCCCCGCTTTTTCGAAGGAGACCGCATCACGGTGCGCTTCTCGTTCCGCAGCGCCGAGGAATTCGAGTCCCTCTCGCGGCGGCTCGCCGAGATGGCCGGCCGAAACGAGCTGCGGCGCCTGCTCGAGTTATTATGAGGGTTTTCCGCGGCTGCCCGCGATCCGCCTGAGAACATCGCCATGACGCCCTATCGCCCGGACCGTGTCTACCTGGAGCGCAGCGTCCGGGACAGCCGCGTGAGCCGGACCGTGCTGGAGCAGCTGCCGGACGTGCCCGTCGTCCAGATCGACTCCACCGAAGAGCTGCTGGAGCAGGCGCGCTTCGAGACGCCCACCATCCCGCGCGGCAAACGCTCCCTGATCCTGGCCCGCCACGAGGGCCGCTTCTTCAAGCCCTGCCCGGCGGGCGAAGTGCGGGGCGAGTCGCGCAACGTCTGCTGCAACTACTTCGTGGTCAACTACGCCAGCAACTGCCACCTGGAGTGCAGCTACTGCTACCTGCAGGCCTACCTGAACTTCCCTCACCTGGTGGTGTACGCCAACCTGGACGACCTGCTCGAGGAGCTGGACCAGGTGCTGTCGGCGTCCCCGGACACCCCCTTTCGCATCGGCACGGGGGAGCTGGCCGACAGCCTGGCGCTGGACCCGCTGACCGGCTGCAGCGTGCCGCTGGTGGAGTTCTTCGCCTCCCGCCCCAACGCGCTGCTCGAATTCAAGACCAAGTCGAACTGCGTCGACCGGCTGCTGGGCCTGGACCACCGGGGGCGCACCGTCGTCTCCTGGTCGCTCAACCCGCGTTTCGTGCAGCGGAGCGAGGAGCACAAGACCGCCACCATCGACGAGCGGCTGGCGGCCGCCCGGCGCGTGGCCGAGGACGGCTATCCGGTGGCCTTTCATCTCGACCCGCTGGTGCACTACCCGGGCTGGGAGCGGGACTACCGGGAGCTGGTGGACGAAATCTACGACCGGATCGGGGCCGCTGGCGTGGCCTGGATCTCCCTGGGAGCCCTGCGCATGACCCGCCGCCTGCGCGACGTGATGCGGCGCCGCTTCCCGTCCAGTCCGCTGGCGCTGGGAGAGCTGGTGCCGTGCGAAGACGGCAAGCTGCGCTACGTCAAGCCGATCCGGCGCCGGATGTACCGCGAGGTCCTGGGGTGGATCGAGCGCCGGGCGGGCGGCCGCACCCCCGTGTACGCCTGCATGGAGCGGCCCGAGGTCTGGCGCAGCGTCTTCGGAGGAGAGATTCCGTCCGATCAGGCGGTGGGAGAGGAACTGGTCTCCAATCTGGTGACCCTGCGCTGAGCCGGAGAAACTCGTATGTGGACGCAACTGCTGCTTCTCGCCCTGGCGGGAGCTGCCGGAACCCTCTGCCGCTACGGCCTTTCCGGCCTGGTGCAGCGGCTGTGCGGAGATCAGTTCCCCTGGGGGACCTTCGCGGTCAACGCCCTGGGCTGTTTCCTCTTCGGCCTCGTCTGGGCGCTGGCCGAAGACCGCCTGCTGATCAGCGGGCGAAGCCGCTTCGTCGTGCTGACGGGGTTCATGGGCGCGTTCACCACCTTCTCCACCTTCGCCTTCGAGTCGACCGGCCTGCTGCAGGACGCCCAGTGGGGCCGGGCGGCCTGGAATCTCCTGGGGCAGAACTTGGTGGGCGTGGCCTGTGTGCTGATGGGCGTGGCCGCCGGACGCTGGCTGTGAGAGGAGGACCCGGGTCATGAAGCTGGAAGGCGACGCGCAACTGCTCCGAATCTTCGTGGGAGAAAGCGACAAGCACCAGGGCCGGCCCCTGCACGAAGCGATCGTAGCCGAGGCGCGCCGGCGGGGCCTGGCCGGCGCCACCGTACTGCGGGGCACTCTCGGATTCGGGGCCAACAGCCGCATTCACACCGCCAAGATTCTGCGCCTGTCCGAGGACCTTCCCATGGTCATCGAAATCGTGGACCGGGCCGACCGCATCGAGGACTTCCTGCCCGCCCTGGACCGGTTGATTTCCGAGGGCCTGGTCACCCTGGAAAAGGTCCGGGTCATCGCCTACCGGCACCAGCCGGCGCCGTGAAGGGAGTGGCCGCCTGATGAGCAACACGCCGCCGGCCCCCTCTTCGTCGAGGCCGCTGTACCGCGAAGCAACCCGCGCTGCCGCTCTGGGGCTGACCGTCAACCTGGCTCTGGGGACGGTGAAGCTGGCCGGCGGCTTGATCGGCAACTCCTTCGCGCTGGTGGCCGACGCGGTCAACTCGCTGGGAGACTCGGTCTCCTCGGTGGTGGTCCTGTTCGCCCTGCGGGTGGCCCAGCGGCCGGCCGACGCCGAGCACCCCTACGGACACACCCGGGCCGAGGCCGTGGCCGCCACCAACGTGGCGCTGCTGATCATCGTCTCGGCGCTGCTGGTGGCCTGGCAGGCGGTGGTGCGGCTTCCCGAATTCCATCCCCTGCCGCCGGTCTGGACCCTCTGGATCGCGGCGGCCAACGTGCTGATCAAGGAGGGGCTGTTCCACTACAAGGTGCGGCTGGGGAGGCGGATCGGCTCCAGCGCGCTGGTCGCCAACGCCTGGGACCACCGCAGCGACGCCCTCTGCTCGCTGGCGGTGCTGGCCGGACTGGGAGCCGTCCGCTGGGGGGGAACGGCGCTGATCTGGGCGGACGAGGCCGCCGCCCTGGTGGTGGCAGCCGCCATCGTGTTCTCCGCGGTGCGGCTCTTTCGCCAGAGCGCCAGCGAGCTGATGGATCCGCAGGCGGACGACGAACTGGTCCGGCAAATCGAGCGGACCGCGTCGGCCGTCCCCGGGGTGCTGGCGGTGGAAACCCTCTGGGTGCGCAAGTCGGGCCTGGAGTATTTCGGCGACATCCACATCGAGGTCGACCCCCGGCTGACGGTGGAGGACGGACACCGCATCAGCCACCGCGTCAAGAGCCGCCTGCTGGCGGATTTCGCCACTTTGCGCGACGTGCTGGTCCACCTCGAGCCGGGCCGGCGGGACGCTGGTTAGCGGGCTGAATCAGGGGCAGGATGCCCGTGCCACTCACTCCTCACTCCGATTGACTTGGTCGAACGGGGTGGCATAGACTACGGATTTACAGGAGCTTCGGGGATGTTCAATCTCGGCTTTCAGGAGTTGGTCGTCATCTTCACCCTGGCCCTGCTCATCCTCGGCCCGAGGAAACTCCCGGAGCTGGGGCGTTCGCTGGGAAAGGGCATCGGCGAATTCAAGCGCGCCACCAACGAATGGAAACGGACCTGGGAAGAAGAAGTCGAGGCCGAGAAGCGCAACCTCGAAGAAACTCTGGACGCCGAGAAGCGGGACTTCGACGACCTCACCCGCGGCGGCTGATGACCCCGCCCTCCCCAACTCCGGCACGCCCCCGTCATGAGTGAGTCCCCCCCTCCCGCCGACACGGTTTCGCGCTCGGGCTCGCCCGGCCCCACTGCGGACGCCGGCTCCGGCGGAAAGCTGGCCGACATCTACAACCGCGGCCTCCCCCCCGGTTCGGAGGATCCCGAAGACGACGAACTGGGTGGGACCATGACCTTCCTGGAGCACCTGGACGAGCTGCGCCGGCGCATCCTCAACAGCGTCATCGCCATCTGCGTGACCTTTCTGGCGGGGTGGATCTTCCGGGAACAGATCTTCGATTTCCTGGCCCAGCCGATCTACGACACGGTGGGCGAGCAGCTGGTCATCATCAAGCCCACCGAGGCTTTCACCATTTACCTGAAGGTGGCGCTGGCGGCGGCCATCTTTTTGGCCATTCCCTGGATCCTGCTGCAGGTCTGGCTCTTCATCGCCCCGGGGCTGTACCGCAAGGAGAAGCTGTACGCCCTGCCGTTTCTGTTCGCCTCCACGGTGCTGTTCGTGTGCGGAGCCTCCTTCGCCTACTTCGTGATGCTGCGCCCGGCGCTGCGGTTCCTGCTGATCGACTTCGGCAGCCAGTTCCGCCCCCTGATCACGGCGGTCGAGTTCTTCGACTTCGAAGTGCTGATCGTGCTGGGCATGGGCGCGGTCTTCCAGCTGCCGGTGCTGGTGGCGTTCCTCTCGATGTTCGGAATGGTCACGCCGCGCTTCCTCTGGAAGAACTTCCAGTACGCCTTCCTGCTGATGGTGATCGTCGCCGCGGTCGTCTCCCCCACCACGGATTTCTTCAACCTGTTCCTGTGGACCGGCCCGATGGTGGTCCTCTACCTGATCAGCATCGTCGTCGCCTGGATCTTCAAGCGCCGCCGCGACAAATCCTCGAGCTGAAGTCTGCAATCCTTTCAGGGGTCGTGCGTATACTCGGCCCCGTGAAAGACCCCCGCTACCTGACGCCGGCCGAGTTCCGGATCATGGAGCAGCTCTGGGAGGCCGATTCCCGGCTGTCGGTCGGACAGGTGCGGGAGCGGTTGCGCCGGCGCCGCAAGCTCGCCTACACCACGGTCATGACCCTGCTGGACAAGATGGCGCGAAAACGAAGCGTCGAGCGCGTCAAGCGCGGGCGGGCTTACCGTTACCGGGCGGCGGTGAGCCGGCCCGAGGTGTTGCGCTACCTGGTCGAGGAGTTTTCCGACAGCTACTGGGGCGGCGAACCGGAACGGATCGTTCGGTTCCTGGAGTCGCCTGCGGAGGAAAAACGGACCGACCCGGCACCAGCGCCCGAGCCGGAGCTGGACGTCGCCCTTCTCTGACCTCTGGCCGTATTTCTTTCCGAGGCAAAGGAATCCCAGGCAAACGACGTCGATGCAAGTTTCTCTGGGGGTCTCCACCGGATTAGCGATGGAGATTCGGAAGGAAGCCGACGGGGACTGCAGCTGGAGGCTGTGGGTCTGAAAGTCCCTGTCTCTAAATGACTCTTTCTCGCTCCGCAGGGGCTGAGGTTAGCACAAGAGAGGGAAACGAAATTAAGTCATTCTGTCTTCCCCCCAAATCTCCATCTTCCAGCGGTGATTCGGGTGAATCACAAAATGCCAGATGATCCAGGGGACTGCAAGAACTATTGGCATAGCCAATACATCTTCGTTCGTTCACCGAACGGGGTCCCCTGCAGACCGCTTTTCACGACCTGGGATCGCGGCCGAGCAGGGCCCGGTAGGCGGCCGATTGGCCGGGGGATTCGATGATCTCCACGCGGATGCTGTGCAACCGCTGCAGCTCCGCTTCCGGGAGCTGGCGCCGGATCTCATCGCACACGTACCAGGCCAGCATCTCCGAGGTCAGGTTGGCGACCTCGAGGAAGACCAGGTCGTCGCTGGGGAACTCGAGGCTGCGCCGGCCGATCTGCAGGCGCGTGGAACTTCCCTGGCGCTCGATCTCGAGCCGCGGATGCAGCGCCGGCACCAGGGTGCGGTGGTTGAAACGTTGAATCAGCGTGCGGACGATCGACTTGACGGTCCGGAAATCGACGACCAGGCAATCCTCGTCCAGGACTCCTTCGAACTCCACCGAGAGGCGGTAGTTGTGGCCGTGCTGTCCCTCCACCTCGTCGCCGTAGGTCGAGATGTGGCCGGCCGAGAAGTTCAGGTCCTCGCGGTAGAGCCGGACCGTGAAGCGGTCGCTTTTCCAGGGGGTGCGTTCTGCCATGGTGTTCTCGGGGGTTCGGGTCAAGGCTCCAGCGTCAGGCTGACGGAGGCGCCGCGCCCCGCGGCCAGCACGGACCGCCGGTCCTGGCTCAGCGGGTAGTCCTTGTCCAGCAGGTTGGAGAGGCGGAAGCCGAGCTGGAAGCTTCGGTGGATGCGCCAGCCGGCCGACAGGTTCACCAACCCGTATCCCGGCGTCACGCGCTCGGTGGGACCGGGCCGTTCGTCCCGGCCGTAGAGGACGCCGCGCAGTTGCCAGAAGAGCCCCCGGGGCAGCGCCTGGCGCAGGCTCAGGTCGAGGCTGCGAACCGAGATGTTGTCCAGCGGCTCCAGCTCCGGCTCGGACCGGCCCCGCGAAGTCTGCGCCGCCAGGCGCAGGTGCAGCCGCTCGGTCAGCCCCACGTCCGCCTCCAGTTCGACGCCCCGGATCACGGCGCGCCCGCGGTTGCGAAAGAGGAAGAAGTCGGGGGTCGCTTCGAAGCGTTCCACCAGGTCGCTGAGCCGGTAGCGGTAGGCGTACGCGGCCCACTGCACGCGCCCGGCCGAATAGCGGGCCGCGAAGTCCAGCTGCAGGGAGGTCTCCGGCTCCAGCAGCGGGTTTCCCCGGATGAAGCCCCGGCCGGTGACACCGGCGAAGTAGCGGTCCGAGAGGCTGGGGTCGCGAAAGCCGCGCGACACCTGTCCGGTCAGCTTCAGGCTCTTCCACGGCTTGACGCTCAGCGCACCGTAGCCGGAGAGCGACTCGTTGCCGGTGGACAGCTCACCGAAGACGCCCCCCCGGTTGCGCGTCACCACCGAGTCGAAGCGCACGCCGCCCGAGGCGGTGACGGCCTCCGCCAGCAGGTACTCGAGGCTGGCGTAGACGGCCCGGTCGTAGCGCGAGGCGTCGACGATGGCGGCCTCGCCGCCGGCAGCCACCAGCCGGTCCGCGGCGTCGTACTGGCGTGTGGACTCCAGCGCCTCGAGCCCGAAGCGGCCGTTC
>JBFGHG010000036.1:0-10557 GCA_041578395.1 Acidobacteriota bacterium | reverse complement strand
TTCCAGGCCCGGACTCTTCTCCTTTCCCGGAATGACGGGCAGGATGCCCGTCTCACGCCTTCGGATTGTACCCCTTGCCGCAGTTGTACGAGGCGGGCCGCATGCGATCTAATACCAGCGTGAGCAGCGGCTGGAAATCGTACCTGGACCCGGTGGCGCTGCGCTTCGTGGGGCTGTTCGTCCTGCTGGTGGTGGTGCTCTCCTGGCTGGTCCAGCTGGAGTGGGTGGACCGCCACCTGATCGGGCCCTACACCTCCGTGCTGGCGTCGATGGCCGCCGGCCTGATCCGCGTCCTGGGAGTGGAAGCCTCCAACTTCGGGAGCATCATCCAGCAGGCGGGATTCGCGGTGGACATCAAGCGCGGCTGCGACGGCGTGGTGGCCTCGATTCTCCTGATCTCGGCCTGCCTGGCCTATCCCTTCAGCTGGAAGAACCGGTTGCTGGGGACTCTGATCGGCTACGGCCTGATCTTCACTCTGAACATGATCCGGATCGTGGGGCTGTTCATGATCGGGCTGGGAGGGTCCGACCAGCTGTTCGACTTTTTCCACACCTATGTCTCTCAGTTCGTCGTCATTGCTGTCACGATGGTTTTTTGGATCTTCTGGGCCGGACGCCACCCTGCCGCTGTCCGCGGCTAAGCGGCTGGGGCTGTTCCTGCTGCTGCTCATCCCGGCCTACGCCGTGGTGCTGCCCGTCTTCGGCCTGCTCCAGCCGGCCTACCGCGCCCTGGTCGCCTCGGGCTGCACCAGCTACTACGCGCTGGGAGGGGAGCGGGTCGAGTTCTCGGCGGCGGGCGACAAGCTGGTCTTCCGCTGCTACGAGCGCCCCTCCTTCGAGGGCAACCTGGAGACCCGGCGGGTGGTGGCCAACCTGGTCTTCCTGCTGGCGCTGCTGCTGGTCACTCCCGGCATGCGCCCGCTCAACCGCCTGGGCCGCGTCGGCGCCGGAACGGTCCTGCTGTTTTTCTCCCACCTGCTGTTCATCGTCACGAAGGTGGAGATCACGTTTCTGGCTGCGGAGCACCCGCTGGCCGGTTGGGAACCCTTCTGGCGGACCACCGACAACTTCCTGGAGATCACCGGCAAGCCATTCTTCCCGATCGCCATCTGGCTGCTGCTGGCCTTCCCCTACCTGATGGGCACCGTCGACCGCAAGGCCGCGAAGGCCGCCGAAGCCCGCAAAGCCGGCCGCAACCAGCCCTGCCCCTGCGGAAGCGGCAAGAAGTTCAAGCACTGCTGCGGCGCTTGAAACTCCTTTCCTCATTCACATTTCGCTGCCGAACCGATACAATCCGCGCCCAGCGGGAAACAGGGGCCATCAAGAAAGGGGAACAGCAATGCAGTGGTTCATGGAAGCCTTGAGGAAGTATGCCGACTTCAGCGGACGCTCCCGGCGCAAGGAGTATTGGTTCTTCGTCCTGTTCTATCTCATCATCTACCTCGTGCTGGCCATCGTCGACACCGTCATCCTGGGGTCGGAGGGAATCGGGCTGCTGACTACCCTGTTCGCCCTGGCCATGCTGATCCCGGGGATCGCGGTCTCCGTACGGCGACTGCACGACACTGGGCGCAGCGGCTGGTGGATCCTGATCGGATTCATTCCCTTCATCGGGCTCATCGTGCTGCTCGTCTTCTACTTTCAGGACAGCCAGCCGGGCCAAAACGACTACGGGCCCAATCCCAAGGGGGCGTGACGGGCCGGCGGCGCCCGCTTGACCGGGCCAGACATGGAATATTACCCTCTCACTCGAGGAGTATTACGAATGCCGGTCATGCGTACGATTTCCCTGAAGGTGCCGGAGGCGCTGTACGCGAAGCTGTCCGAACTGGCTCGCCGTAAAGGCGTGAGCCGATCCGCGGTCCTGCGGGAGGCACTGGAGGCGTTCGAGGGAGGAGCTTCCTCCTTCTCGTCCAAGGCCCGGGACCTGGCCGGTTCGCTGAACGGCCCCGAAGACCTCTCCACCAATCCCGAACACATGGCCGGTTTCGGCAGATGACTCCGATCATCGTGGACACCGGGCCGCTGGTGGCGTTTCTCAATCGGCGCGACGCGTACCACCGCTGGACGAAAGCCGTCCTGGACACCGTCACTCCGCCCCTGTTCACTTGTGACGCGGTGCTGACCGAGGCCTGCCATCTGGTCGGCGGCCTCGAGCGGGGTTCGGACACCGTCCTGGAACTCGTCGATCGACGGCTCGTGGTGTCGGAGTTTCGACTCTCCGCCGAGCTTCGTTTCGTTCGGAGACTCGTGTCGAAATTCGCCGACGTCCCGATGTCGCTGGCCGACGCCTGCGTGGTGCGCATGAGCGAACTGAGGCCTGCTGCCCGCGTGCTCACGCTCGATGGGGACTTTCGCATGTACCGGAGAAACCGCACCCAGGCGGTGCCCGTGCTGATGCCTGACTGAAGAGCCATGGACGACGCCAAGCGCCCCGAAGACCTGATCTACCGGACCTGCTACGTTCCGGAAGAACTGGGCGAGATGCTGGCCTCAGCCGACACCCGCTCCCGCATCCGCAAGCTTCCGGCTCCGCAGCTCTACTTCGGACTGCAGCACCTCTCGGACGAAGAGGTGAAGGCGCTGCTGCCGCACATCACCGAGGAGCAGTGGACGACGGTACTGGATTTGGACCTCTGGTCGCGCGACCGGGTGCGCGTGGACGCCTTCGCCGGCTGGCACCGGCACCTGCTCGACGCGGCCGACCCGGTGGCGCGCAAGCTGCTGCGCGGGACCGACCCGGAGCTGTGGCAACTGCTGATCCGGCGCCGTCTGAAGGTTTACCGGGCGGTGGAAGAGGAATTCGAAGGGGAGCCCGGCGAGGACGAGGAGTGGTTCCTCACCCCCGACAGGCACTACCTGATCGTGCTCCCCTCCCGGCCGGAGCTGGCCCGGCTGCTGCGCCCGCTGATCCTGCGGCTCTACCAGCTGGACCCCGAGGGGATGCCGCTGCAGCTTGAGTCGGCGCTGGGCCGGACTTCGATCGAGCTGGAGGAGGAGGCCTACCAGCAGCGCCGCCGGCGGGTGGAGGACCTCGGCTTTCAGGACTACTTCGACGCCCTGTCGATCTACGCCTACCTGGACGCGGACGAGAAGCTCCCCGAGAAAGAGCAGGCGCCGCTGCGGGAGGTCGGGCGCCTGCCCGTCCCGGCTGTTTCGGCGGAGGGGGGCGGCTGGCTGCTGCTGGAGGCTCTGGCGCGACTCGAAGACCCGCGCGACTCGGAACGGCTGCTGGAAGAAATCGCCTTCGCGAGCAACAAGGTGCTGTCGGCCGACCGGGTGACACCCTCCTCCCCGGAGCGCATCCGGCGCGGGGTGCGAAAGACGCTGGCGACGATCAACCTGGGCCTGGACTGCTGGTCGGAGGGCAATCTGGAGCGGGCCGTGGAAGGCGTCCGGCGGCATTACCTGCAGTCCTTCTTTCAATATGGGTACAGCCGCCTGATGGACCTGCAGCAGGGAGCGCGGCAGGCTGAAGCGGACGCAGGGTCGTTTGCCGAGGCCGTCCTGGACGGGATCCGGCGGCGCTTCCCGCTGCGCACGGTCCGCACGCCCCGAGGTCCGCGGCGGCGGTTTTTTCGGACCCGGGAGCAGCTGGAGAAAACCCGGAGCAAACTTGACCGCATGGCGGGCCGCGATTAAGTTCGCTGCGATGAGCGTCCCCTCCCACCGGCCCGGCAGCCGATCCCCCTTCGTGGTGGGAATCGCAGGCGGCTCCGGATCGGGCAAGACCACGCTGGTCCGCCGACTCGTCGATCAGCTGGGCGAGGAGCGGGTGGCGCTGATCGAACACGACTCCTACTACTGCCCCGACCCCACCCTCCCCTTCGAGAAGCGCCAGCAGATCAACTACGACCATCCCGACTCGCTGGAGACCGCGCTGCTCATCCAGCACCTCGAGGAACTCAAGGCGGGCCGCGACGTCCGGATCCCAACCTACGACTTCGCCCGGCACCGACGGCGGCCCGAAGTGCGCGCCGTCCAGCCGCTGCCCGTCGTCCTGGTGGAGGGGATCCTGCTGTTGTGCGACGGCCGGCTGCGGGCCCTGCTCGACCTGAAGCTCTTCGTCTGGGCGGCCGACGACGTCCGCTTCATACGGCGTCTGCAGCGGGACCTTTCCGAGCGGGGACGGACCACCGACTCGGTCACCCGCCAGTACCTGGGCACGGTCAAGCCGATGCACGAACGCTACGTGGCGCCATCGATGCAGCACGCCGACCTGATCATCCGGGGCGAAGGTGACGCCAATCCGGCCCTGGACGTAATCCTGGCGCGGTTGCGGGAGGTGGGGTGAGCGACTCCTCGCTGGCCATTCTGGTGACCCTGGTCGTTTACAAGGTCGCGCTGATCGCCATCGGCCTGGTCTCGCAGCGCCGCACCAAGGACGGACTCGACTTCTTCCTGGCCGGCCGCGGACTCGGCCCCACCGTGGCGGCGGTCAGCGCGGCCGCCAGCTCGTCCTCGGCCTGGACGCTGCTGGGCGTGAGCGGCGCGGCCTACGCCTGGGGGCTTTCGGCCCTCTGGATCTTTCCCGCCTGCGTGGGAGGGTTTCTGCTGAACTGGCTGGTGCTGGCCGCACCGCTGCGCAGCTGGAGCCACGCCACCGGAGCCTTGACCGTCACCGAGGTCCTGGCCGGCCCCGCCACCCGCCCCGGGCACCGGCCGGTCGCCACGGCCGCCTCGCTCATCGTGCTGCTGTCGATGGGCACCTACGTGGCCTCCCAGTTCCAGGGCGCGGCCAAGACCTTCAGCGAGACCTTCGGCTTGTCCCTGACCCACTCCATCCTGCTGGGCAGCGGCATCGTGATTCTCTACACGCTGCTGGGCGGCTTCTGGGCCGTCAGCATCACCGACACGCTGCAGGGAATGGTGATGGCCGCCGCCTCGCTGCTGCTGCCGGCGGCCGCGCTGATCGCGGTGGGAGGACCGGCCGGTCTGGCCGAAGCCCTGCCAAGCGTCCCGGAGGACGGCTACCTCAGCCTCACCCGCCACCTGCCGCCGGCGGCCGCCCTGGGGTTCATCTTCGGACTGCTGGGGATCGGCATCGGCTACCCCGGCCAGCCCCACGTCGTCAACCGCTTCATGGCCCTGCGGCAGGGACGGGGCGAGATGGTCCGGGCGCGCGCCATCGCCATCGGCTGGGCCGTGGCTGTCTACGCCGGGATGCTGCTGCTGGGACTCTGCGGGCGGGTCCTCTTTCCGGAACTGGACGACCGGGAAGTGGTCTTCCTGACGGCCACCCAGGGCCTCTTCCCTCCGCTGGTGGCCGGAGTCCTGATCGCCGCCGTCCTGTCGGCCATCATGTCGACCGCCGACAGCCAACTGCTGGTGGCCGGCTCCGCCGTGACACACGACCTGCAGCTGGGAGGCGGCTCCTCCCGTTCCCTGCTCTTCCGTTCGCGCGTGGTGGTGCTGCTCCTGAGCCTGGGCGCGGTCCTGGGCGCGTTGTACGGCAGTCAGGAAATCTTTTCGCAGGTCCTGTTCGCCTGGAGCGCCATGGGCTCCGCCTTCGGCCCCCTGCTGCTGGTCACCGTCCTGAGCGGCCGCGTTTCTCCGAAAGCCACCCTGGCCGCCATGCTGGCCGGCTTCACCCTGAGCGTCATGGCGTATTCGATCCCCGAAACCCGGGGCGGAGCGATCGAGCGCATCCTTCCGTTCGTCGTGGCCCTGGCGATTGCGTGGAAGGGGCGAACTTCCACTCAGCCGCCTTCCGTCTGACCGCGCGGGTCCAGCGCCCGCTCCAGCTCCTCCTCGCTCAACACCTGCTTCTCGCGCGCCACTTCCCGGACCGTCTTGCCCGTCTGGTACGCCTCCTTGGCGATCGCCGCGGCGTCGTCGTAGCCGATCAGCGGAGCCAGCGCCGTGCACATGGCCAGCGACTGCTCCACCATCTCGCGGCAGCGCTCCCGGTTGGCCTGGATGCCCTCCACGCACTTCTCGCGAAACACGTGGCAGCCGTTGGCCAGCAGGTCGATCGACTGCAGCAGGTTGTAGGCGATCACCGGCTTCATCACGTTCAGCTCGAAGTTCCCCGACTGTCCGCCGACGCTGATGGTCACGTCGTTGCCGATCACCTGCGCCGCCACCATCGTCAGCGCCTCGGGGATCACCGGATTCACCTTGCCCGGCATGATGGAGCTGCCCGGCTGGGTGGCCGGCAACAGGATCTCGCCGATGCCGCAGCGGGGGCCCGAGCCGAGCCAGCGGAGGTCGTTGGCGACCTTCATCAGGCTGCAGGCGATGGTCTTGAGCATGCCGCTGGCCTCCACCGCGGCGTCGCGCGCCGCCAGGGCCTCGAAGCGGTTCTCCGCCTCCCGAAAGGGCAGCCCGGTCCAGTGCGAGAGACGTCCCACCACCCGCGCGGCAAACTCGGGGTGGCAGTTGAGGCCGGTGCCCACCGCGGTACCGCCGATGGCCAGCTCGGCCAGCGAGCGTTGCGCCGAGGCCAGCCGTTGCACCGAATGGGCGATCTGCGAGGCATAGCCGCCGAACTCCTGCCCCAGCCGCACCGGGACGGCGTCCTGCAGGTGAGTGCGGCCGATCTTCACGATGTCGTCGAACTCTTCCGACTTGCGCCGCAGCGCCGCCTCCAGTTCACTGAGCGCCGGAATCAGCCGGCGGGCGATCTCCTCGTGCGCCGAGACGTGGATGGCCGTCGGGATCACGTCGTTGCTGGACTGCCCCAGGTTCACGTGGTCGTTGGGATGGACCTGGCGGCTCCCCACCTGCCCGCCCAGCAGCTGAATGGAGCGGTTGGCGATCACCTCGTTGGTGTTCATGTTGGTGGAAGTGCCCGAGCCCGTCTGAAACACGTCCAGCACGAAGTGCGCGTCCAGCTTTCCCTCGATCACCTCGTCCGCCGCCCGGGCGATGACTTCGGCCAGCCGCGGCTCGAGCAGCTCCAGCTTCAGGTTGGTCTCGGCCGCCGCCTTCTTGATCAGGCCCAGGGCCCGGATGAAGGGCCGCGGAAAACGGAGCCCGCTGATCGGGAAGTTCAGCACCGCACGCTGCGTCTGCGCTCCGTACAAGCTGTGGGCCGGAACCTGCATCTCACCCATGGAGTCTTTTTCGGTTCTGAAATCGGACATCCGCGTCTCCTCGTTGCTTGCTCGAGTTCCCTCTCGTCGCCTCCGCTTCCTAAGCTCATCATTCCGGCCTCCAACAGGTCAAGAAGGGGGCGGCGAATCGGCCTTCCAAACCGTCGAAAACGTCCAAAAATCGATTTACAACAAGACCCGTTCGCCCTCCCGCAAAAAAGTTTTCGGGGTCGTGTGGAAAACTCTGTGAATTTTTTGTGGTCCTTTCGGGAGGTCTTCCGCAACCGCATCGATCCCCTGGAACACTCTAGTTTGCACAGATTCAGGGCACCGGTTTTCGGCCTATTTTTTCCTTGCCCGCCTCCGCGAGCCAGCTATAATTCCCCTCGTCCCAAGGGGTGGACGCGAAACACCGAAAGCCCCGAGGTTGCGGCTCCGGGACGCCAGATTCGCCGGTTGCTTCGGCAGCCGGAGTGAGGAAGCGGAACCGGAGAGGAGCGGGGGGCAGCCGGCTTCGGCCAGGCCGTCTCGAGCTTCACAGGGCCGGAAAGAAAAGCGGCGGTTTCACGACATGCCGCGGGCATCTTCCGGCTCGAAACAGCGCCCGGAAGGCTGGCGTCCTGCTTCGGGCGATTCCTTGGCCGCAGAATGGGTCATCCCTGTTTCGCGGTCGAGGAGGAACCGAAGAGAGGAAGGTTGTCGTAAACCCGCCCGCTTCGAGGCCTTCGGGTCGCGAAGCGAGCCGGGGAAGAAGGCCGCCACCCGCGAGGTAGAGAAACCGGTTTCTTCGGGAGCCGGCAGAGAGGGCCGCGCGGGGGAGCCAACCGGATTTCGCGAACATCACTTGGGACACTTTTTTTTGCCCGAAGACACTCCTCCTCCATCCTTCCCCACTGACCGCGCCCGGGTGCGCGCCCCCGACTTCCCCGCCGGCAAGACCTGGCTGAACTGCCGCCAACCGATCACGCTGGCAGACCTGAAGGGAAAACTCGTCCTGCTCGACTTCTGGAGCTCCTGCTGCATCAACTGCCTGCACGTGCTCGCCGACCTGGAAAAGCTGGAGCGGCGCTACCCGCGTGAACTGGTCGTGATCGGCGTGCACAGCGGGAAGTTCCCCAACGAGAAGGACGCGGACAACCTCCGTCAGGCCGTCCGCCGGTTGGGAATCCGGCACCCGGTGGTCAACGACGACGACTTCGCGATCTGGCAGAGCTATACGGTCAAGGCCTGGCCCACGCTGGTGCTGATCGACCCGGAGGGCTACATCGCCGGGTACGCGCCCGGCGAAGGCCACTACGAAATGCTGGACGAAGCGATCGGCGCGATCGCCGGCGTCTACCGCGAGGCGGGCCTGCTGGACGAAGAGCCTCTCGAGCCGCCTCCCGCCGAGCCGGCGGACGGGACCCCGCTCCGGTTTCCGGGAAAAGTGCTGGCCGACGCCGCCTCCGGGAGGCTGCTGGTGGCCGACTCGCAGCATCACCGCATCCTGGTCTGCAACCTCGACGGTGCCGTCCAGCAGGTGATCGGGTCGGGAGAGGCGGGCGACCGGGACGGCCCGCTGGCCTCCTGCAGCTTCCGCAACCCGCAGGGCATGGCGCTGCGGGGCGAGGACTTGTGGGTGGCCGACACCGGCAATCACCGGCTCCGGATCTGCGACCTCTCCTCGGGACGCGTCGGGACGGCGGCCGGAAGCGGCCGTCAGAACCGCGAGCCCCGGGCCTGGCGCATCGGGCCGGCTCGCGGCAGCGACCTGAACTCTCCCTGGGACCTCTGCCGGGTCGAAGACTTCCTCTTCGTCGCGATGGCCGGACAGCACCGGATCTGGCTGCTGGACCTGCGATCGGGGGAGATGGGACCGTTTGCGGGCAACGGCGTGGAAGCTCTGCGGGACGGTTCGGTCGACAAGTGCAGCCTGGCTCAGCCCAGCGGCCTCAGCAGCAACGGCACCCACCTGTTCGTGGCCGACAGCGAGGCCAGCGCCATCCGGGCCGTCCCGCTGGACCCCCGCTTCCCCGTCACGACGGTGGTGGGTCGGGGACTGTTCGACTACGGCGACGTGGACGGCAGCGGGGACGAAGTCCGGCTGCAGCATCCAATGGGCGTCTGCTGGGCGGAGGGAGAACTGCTGGTCGCCGACACCTACAATCACAAGATCAAGCGGATCGCACCCTCCTCCCGCTCCAGCCGCAGCTGGCTGGGAGACGGGACGCCGGGGCTGCGCGACGGCGATCAGCCTCGATTCTTCGAGCCCTCGGGACTGAGCCAGGCCGGCGGACGGCTCTACGTGGCCGACACCAACAACCATTGCGTGCGGGTAGTGGAGATGGCCGCGGGAACCACCGAGACACTGGTGATTGCTGATTCGTGATTGGTGATTGCCTGGAGATGGGATGAAGTCGGGGAAGGGTTGGGCTCGCTTTTTCGCTCGGGGGCTGTTGGGGCTTACTTTTGCGATGGCGGGGTGGTTCAAGTGCTTCGAGATGACGCCCTGGGGGCACGCCGAGCGGTTCTTCACGGGTCCCTACGCGGACACCTGGATTCCCTGGGTTCTGCTGTGGGCCGCCGGGGTGGCGATCCCGGTGCTGGAGTTGCTGGCGGGGGCGTGTCTGATCGTGGGGTTCCGAGTCCGCGAAAGTCTGCTGGTGGTGGGGGCGATCCTGCTGCTGGTGACGTACGGGCACCTGCTGAAGGAGCCGCTGTACAGCCTGCAGGCCCACGTCTTCCCTCGCGCGGTCCTGATGATGGTCGTCTTCGTGCTGGAGGAGGACTCTCTGTCGCTGGATAAGTGGCTGAAGGCGAGGGAATGAGGCCCGGGCCGAGACGCCCGAGCCTCCGAGGTATTTACCAGCGGCTTCCGCCGCCGCGGTGGCTGCCGTACCCGCCTCCGCCTCCCCGGTTCTCCCGGGGTTTGGCTTCGTTGACGGTAATGTTCCGGCCTTCCAGCTGCGTGCCGTTCAGGGCGTTGGCCGCGCTTTCCGCTTCCTCCGGGCTGCTCATTTCCACGAACCCGAAGCCCCGGGACCGTCCCGTCATCCGGTCCGTGATCACGCGGGCCGACTCGACCGTGCCGTGCTCGGAAAAGACTTCCTCGAGCTGGCGATCAGTCGTGGAGTAGGGCAACCCTCCAACGTACAGTTTGTTGCTGACCATGTTCTCCTCCTCAGAGAATCACGATGTCACCGTCGGCGAGATCGGAATCCCACAAGAGGCGCAGTGGAGCCCGCAGAAGACGCAGTGGTTCGAGCCCGGTTGGTTTCTTGGGGAATCTTTCGCACGGGTGAGTCTTGTACCGGGCCTTCTCGCTTACCTATCGACTCCGAACTCCCTCGGGAGGCCCGCCGCCGAGAGAGTGATTCGAGAATACGCCCGAAACCGGGCCGGAGTCAACTGGGACCGAGGGAGCGGGAGGCAGGGCCCAGGTCCATAGTCGGCCCTGACTAACCCGCCAGCTCCTCCTGGCGCCGCCGGTAGGCCGCCTCGAGGTCGGCCCGCAACCCCGGACTGCTCTCGGACACCGACT
>JBFGHG010000035.1:0-10599 GCA_041578395.1 Acidobacteriota bacterium | reverse complement strand
GCCGAGAAACAGCCGCAGCCACTCGAAGCGGACGCTGTCGGCCGGGATCTTGGGCAAGTCGTCTCGAAACGGGACGGCCAGGGCACGGTCGGCGCGCAGCAGTCCCGCTCCGAAGAACTCGGACGAATCGGGGACGCTCCGATCGGCGGCCGAGAACAGTGCGAATCGAACCGCTTCCACGCAACGCCAGGGCTCGGATTCGGGCAGCACCGGGACGTGGTGTTGCAGCCAGAGTGCCGCCGCGGCGGCAACCTGAGGAGTCGCGCTGGATGTGCCGCCGCCATCCAGATCGATCTGATCCCTCTGGCCGAAGACGGCCCAGGGCGTGTTCGGGGTGAAAGCCGCGATGGCCGAGCGCATCCGCCCGGGCGGCCCGAAACAACCCTGCATTTTGCGGTGCAGGCCCTCTTTGAAGTAGGGAGTCTTGTCGTGGGTCGCCCCGCAGGCCGCGATCACGCGGTGAAACCGCGCCGGGTAGATCATGGTGGTGGGGGGAGAAGGCCCGAACCGGTTTCCGGCCGCCGCCACGATGACGACACCGCGCTCGTAGGCGGCGTTGACGGCATTGGCCCAGCGTTGATTGGGAACTCCGCCCATGCTGATCGAGATCACCCGGCACCCGATCTCCGTGGCGTATTCGATGCCCCGGGCGATCGCGTCTCCCTCGAAATGCACGACCGACTCGGCAATCCGCACGGGCACCACTTCCAGGTGAGGAGCACCGCCGAGCCAGTCCCGTCCGCCGGGCAGGTCCGGGTGCGAGACCATCCCGCCGGCAAGCAGGGCCAGGGTGGCGGTACCGTGCCCCTTGACGTTGAGCAAGCCGGATCCCGTTCGGTCGACCGAGTCGTTGGGGCCGCCTTGCCTGGTGAGGTTGCGGCCCAGGTCGGGCCTGAGGCGCACCGGTCTGGTGACGTGGTCCGGGTCGAAGCCCGTGTCCAGGATCGCGATGCGGATGCGGGCATCGCCCGGGTCGCCGACCCGGCGGCGCGCGTCCCGAAGCTGACTGAAGCCGGTATCCAGGTGCCAACCGAAACGAAAACGATCGTCGCTGGGCGGCCAGAACGGGTCCAGGCCTTTGGAGGAGAGGGAACGGCCCTCCAGTTGGGCGGGTTGCTCCAGGTGTTGGATCGAATCGGGCGCGAAATCCTTGGCTCGGGCGGCCTCCAAAGCACCGACGTCCTCCCGGGCCTCGTGCCGCGCGAGTGCGGCGTGGGCCGCGTCCCAGGGGTTGCTTCCGCCGGCTTGCACGCTGGCGGGGGACAGTTCGCCGAGCTCCCGAACCGACTCCAGGACGCGGTCGATCCGCACGCCCTCATTGGCCTCTTTGCTGGACCTGGACGCGTGGTGGAGGCCCACCAGCCGCCATTGCTGGTCGAACACGGGACTTCCGCTGGACCCGGGGTCGGTCGGAGTCTGGTACCAGAGGTAGCGGTCCCCCACTTCCTTTACCTGATTGTCCTGAATCGACACCTGCATTCCCGCCCCGTGGGGATGACCGATGATGCTGACCCGGTCACGCGCCGCGACGGGGAAGCCCTCGTCGGGCAGGGGGCTCAGGAAGGGCGGCGAGACTTCCGCCGGGATGCGGTCCAACTCCAGCAGTGTCGCGTCCAGATTCCCGGGCGGCGAGGAGTAGACGGCCCGGCCCCGAAACCCGTCTCGGTCTCCGGAGGCCAGGAAAGAGACGACGGCCTCCTCCGGAGCCAGCGCCCCGTACACCTCTCGTACCTGTCGATCAGGGGAGCAGACGTGCGCATTGGTCAGCAGGAGGTTGCGGCCGGCGTAGGATCTCGAGAACCAGGAACCGTCGACCAGAAACCCCGTGCCATGGCCGACGTGGACGTCCCGCCCGATGCGGGCGACGGCACGGGCGCGGGCCAGGGCGGCGTCCAGCCATTCGATCGGGCGGTAGCTCGTTTCGCCCCACACTCTCTGCAGCTCATCGCGGTTTGCCGCCAACCTCCCCAACTCGCCGCGGGAGTCCACCACCATGCCGCCGCCCTTCAGCTGGGCGATGCGGATGCGCATGGGGGTGAGAATCCGATCACCGGGGGGGCTCTCCTCGTTCAGCAGCCACAGCTGTTGCAGCTGACGAAGCGTGCCGCGCAACTCGAAGCGGCTCAGGCCGGGGACTTCGAGGCATCCTCGGCAGCAGTCGATCGCCTGCGGCGTCTCGCCCCGGGCCAGGTGAGCCTCCATCCGGGACGCGATTCCCCAGTAGCTCTCGTCGTCCCGGAGCAACACCAGCAGCTCCGCGGCAATGCTCTTTGCCTGTTCGCTCAATACCCTGGGATCTTCTCTGCTGACCCGTTCGGCGTGCGTCAGCAAGGCCATCCAGTTGACGCCATGCCAGTAGTGGCTTCCGGGATCGTCTTCGTAGGCCTGCCGGTAGAACTGGACGGCCCGCTCGAGATCGTGAGCCCGCAGCTCGACCGGGTTGGGATCCGCTTCGATGTAGAGCTGTTTGTAGCTGCGGCCCAGCAGGCCCAGGACCTCGGGCAGTTCGGCGCGGGCGGTTCTTCGCCGCAGCCGGTCTTCGCTCTCGGCCCAGCCTCGGAGCAGCTCCCGCAATTCGTGGAGACTTCGGATCGCCGCGGTGAAGCGGCCCCTCTCGATCAGAGCCTGCGCGTGCTGCCGGCGGGTCCGCGGATCGTCGGGGTTGAACTTCGCGATGCAGGCGGCGGTTTCCTCGAGTTCCGCGAACAGGGTGTAGGCTCGCAGAAGGTCGAGCACTTTGTCGGCCGCCCGGACGGGGACGGCACGTGCCGTAGAGCGGACGTCCTCCAGGAAGGTTTGAACCAGCTCCTTGGCCGGGCCGACCCGTCCAGTTCCGAGCAGTTCTTCGAGTCGCGCTGGCGACTCGCCGTCGTTCCAGTGCATCTCCCCTCCGGTGTGCCTTGCCGCCATTGTGCCACCGGCCGGCGGACAATGACAGCACGCCCGCGCTGCGCGCGCCGCGGTTCTGGTGTTCGCGGGCCGCCTGGTGCAGGGCCTGGTGGTCCCCTCGGGACGGCGGGTGGACGTTTGGCTTCCTTCAGCTTACCAGCGACGTAGTATCATTGCCCCATCGTGAAGTTGCGAACGGTTCTTTTCGTCCTGTTCATGGGGCTGCTGGCCTGGGGGTTCACTTCCATGTTCCTCTGGACCTGGGAGAAGAACCGGGAGGCGCGCGACCTCTCGGGGCGCGCGCCGGACGCGCCGCCGGCTGCGGCCGTCCAGTCTCCCTACGAGCGGGTGCTGGGGGTGAACCGGACCGAGTGGGAGGCGCTGGGCCTGGGACGCCAGAAGGAGTACCTGCAGGACCGGCTGGCCCGCTTCGAAGCCCTGCCCGAGAGCGACCCGGAGCGCCGCCAGACCTTGCCCGAGCTGTACTACTGGATGGCCACGGTGACCACGCGGCTGGGGGACGGAGCGGGAGCCCTGGGCCACCTCGAGCGCGCCGGAATCGTGAGGGGGGCCGAAGACTGGTACTACCTGCTGCGGGGCGCGGCGCTGGAGGCCAAGGGCGACCGGGAGGAGGCCCTGGACGCCTACCTCACCTCCTTTTCCCACGAGCCGATCCCGCTGCTCTGGGAGAAGGCGCGTCAGTTCGAGGAGGTGGGCGCCGACGAGTTGATCCGGCGTACTCGCCAAAAGCTGGCCGGTCGCTCCCAGCCGTTCGAGCCCTTCTCCCTGAAGACGCCGGCCGGAGAACCCCGTACCCTGGCGGACTTTCCGGGCCGCGTGATCCTGGTCAACTTCTTCTTTCCCAGCTGCCCCCCCTGCGCGGTGGAGTTCCCCCACCTGCAGCGCCTCTCGGACCGCTACGCCGGCGACGGGCTTCGAGTGGTGGCGATCAACATCCAGCGCGACGAAGAGGCGGACGTCCAGCCCTGGCTGGAGTCGAAGGGCTTCACCGTCCCCGCGCTGATCGGCACCGACCTGAGCGAGGTGCGCCCCGTCTACGGCGTCACGGGCGCCCCTGAGACCTTCCTGCTGGACGGCGAGAGCGGCCGCAGCTGGTTCCACCACGTCGGCTACACTCCGGGGGACGAGGAGCAACTGGAAGCGGAGATCCGCCTGATGCTGAACCTGCCTCCCTTCGAAGAGCCGGCGGGGTCCTGAGCCGCACCCGGCCGAAACCGCGACGCTGCGAGCCGCATCCTTGATTCCGTTGAAGAAGTGGTGGGCGATACTGGACTCGAACCAGTGACCTCCGCCGTGTGAAGACGGCGCTCTAACCAACTGAGCTAATCGCCCCGGCTGGAAACCAGAATTGTAGTGAAGCGGGAGAGACCGTGTCAATGAGTGAGAAGCTGGACCTGATCGTCATCGGAGCGGGCGCCGCCGGGCTGGCCTGTGCCATCGAAGCGAAGAAGCGCAACCTCGAGTTCACCGTGATCGACAAGGGAAGCGTGGTGCATTCCATCTACCGTTTCCCCGTCAACATGACCTTCTTCACCACCGCCAACCTGCTGGAGATCGGCGACGTCCCGCTGGTTTCGAGCGAGGAGAAACCGAAGCGCGCCGACGCCCTCAAGTACTACCGCCGCGTGGTCCAGCACTACCAGCTTCCCGTGCGCGACTACGAGGAGGTGCTCTCGGTCGAGGGCCGCGACGGAGACTTCACCGTCCACACCCGCGACCGCTTCGGTGAAGAGCACCGGCTCCGCTGCGAGAAGGTGATCGTGGCCATCGGCTACTACGACAACCCCAACTACATGAACATCCCGGGCGAAGACCTGCCCAAGGTCAGTCACTACTATTCGGAGCCGCACCCCTACTTCGGCAAGAAGGTGCTGGTGATCGGCGGCAAGAACTCCGCGGTGGAGGCTTCCCTCGAGCTGTTCCGAAACGGCGTGGACGTGACCATGGTCTACCGCGGCCCGGAGCTGCGCGAGCACATCAAGTACTGGATCCTGCCGGACATCCTCAACCGCATCCGGAACGGCGAGATCCGCGCCTTCCTCTCCACCGAGGTGCTGGAGATCCGCGAGCGCGACGTGGTGCTCGAGACGCCCGAGGGCCGGCTGGAGCTGGAAAACGACTACGTGCTGGCCATGACCGGCTACCGCCCCGACGCCCCGTTCCTCCGTTCCCTGGGAATCGAGCTGGACCCCGACACCCTGATCCCCAGCCACGACCCGGAAACGCTGGAGAGCAACGTCGCCGGGATCTACCTGGCCGGCGCCATCGTCTCGGGCCGGATGACGAACCGGATCTTCATCGAGAACGGGCGCTTCCACGGCGGGCAGATCTTTGCCCACTGGCCACAGCCGAAGCGCTCCGTCCAAGCCTGACGGCATACAATGTCCGCAATGAACGAGGTGAACGGCGCCGGGCGCGAGCGGGCCGTCCTGGTGGGCGTCTACGAGGCGGGCGGGTCGCGCGTTCTGGAAGAGGAGTCGCTGGACGAGCTGGCCGAACTGGTCTCGAGCGCCGGGGCCCGCGTGGTCACCGCGTTCCTGCAGGAGCGCCGGCGGCTGGACCCGGCCACCCTGGTGGGCCGCGGCAAACTGGAAGAGGTGGCGGCCGCTGCCGCCTCCTGGGAAGCCGACGTGGTGGTCTTCGACCGGGAGCTGTCTCCCGCCCAGCTGCGCAACCTGGAAAAAGCCCTCGAGACCAAGGTCGTCGACCGCAGCGAGCTGATCCTGGACATCTTCGCCCAGCGCGCCCGCAGCCGGGAAGGGAAGCTGCAGGTCGAACTGGCCCAGCTCGAGTACCTGCTGCCGCGCCTGACCGGCAAAGGGACCGCGCTCTCCCGGCTGGGCGGCGGGATCGGCACGCGGGGACCGGGCGAGACCAAGCTGGAGGTCGACCGCCGCACCATCCGGACGCGCATCGCCCGGGTGCGCCGGGAACTGGGGAGGCTGGAGAAACGGCGGGCCCTGCAGCGCGCCAAGCGCAAGGGGGTCCCGATTCCGACCGTGAGCCTGGTGGGCTACACCAACGCCGGCAAGTCGACCCTCTTCAACCAGCTGACCCAGGCGGGGACGCACGCCGGGCCTCGCATGTTCGCCACCCTGGACCCGCTGGTGCGCCGCATCGACCTGCCTTCCGGCCTGCAGGCCCTGGTCTCGGACACCGTGGGCTTCGTCCGCCGGCTGCCGCACGCCCTGGTGGCGGCTTTTCACGCCACCCTGGAGGAGGCGCTGGAAGCCGATCTGATCCTGCACGTCATCGACGCCTCGCACCCGGCTTCGAGCCACCTGGTGGAGGCCGTCTACGGGGTGCTCGAGGAGATCGGCTTCGGCGACACGCCGGTCATCGAGGCCTACAACAAGATCGACCTGCTTCCGCAGGCGCCGCGGCCCGACACCTCCCGCCCCTGGCTGGCGGTCTCGGCCCTGACCGGCGAGGGGATCGACGCCTTGCGCGAAGCCCTCGAGGCGCAGCTGACCCGCTCCAGCCGGCTCGTCGAGCTGTGCATTCCCTTCGAGCGCGGCGACGTGGTCTCGGAGCTGCGCGAGCGGGCGCGGGTGGAGGCCGAAGAGTACGCCGGGGACGGGATCCACCTGCGGGTGGCGCTGACGTCGGCCGACCTGAACCGTTACCGGGAATTCCTCGAGGTCCGCTGATGTTCACCGTGGCTATCGTGGGCCGCCCCAACGTGGGCAAGTCCACCCTCTTCAACCGGCTCACCCGCAGCCGCAAGGCGATCGTCGGCAACCAGCCCGGGATCACCCGCGACCGTCTGTCCGAGACCGTGAACTGGGACGGGAAGAGTTTCCGGGTGATCGACACCGGCGGCGTCGTCCCGGGCGAGAAGGAGGAACTCCCCGAAAGCGTCTTCCGGCAGGCCGAGATCGCGCTCGAGGAATCGGACCTGGTGCTGATGGTGGTGGACGGCCGGGAAGGCCCCACCCCGGTCGACGAGAGCCTCCACGGCCTGCTGCGCAGCGGCGGCAGGGAGTTCCTGCTGGTGGTCAACAAGATGGACGTGCCCAGTGTGGACGACCACGCCTACGCCTTTCACTCGCTCGGGATCGAGGAGTTCTTCCCGGTCTCGGCCGAACACTCCCGCGGCTTCGACGAGTTGCTGGAGGCGATCTTGGAGCGGGTGCCGGAGGGGGAGCCCGAGGGGTCCGACGGCGAGATCCGGGTGGCCATCATCGGCCGGCCCAACATGGGCAAGTCTTCGCTGTTGAACCAGCTGCTCGGGCAGGAGCGGGTCATCGTCTCGGAGACGCCCGGCACCACGCGAGACTCCGTCGACTCGGTCCTGGAGACGGCCGGGCAGCGCTACCGCCTGGTGGACACCGCCGGCATCCGCCGCAAGGGGAAGACCTCCGGCATGGTGGAAAAGCTCAGCATGGTGATGGCGCGCAGGAGCATCCAGCGTTGCGACGTGGTGCTGCTGCTGATCGACGCCACCGAGGGGGCCACCAGGGCGGACGCCACCATCGGGGGGTACGCGCACGAGGCGGGCAAATCTCTGCTGCTCGTGGTCAACAAATGGGACCTGATCGAGCGGGACGCCTTCACCGCCATCCGGCTGGAGAAGGAATATCGGATGAAGTTGAAGTTCCTCGACTACGCACCCCTGGTGTTCGTCTCGGCCAGGACCGGCCAGCGCGTCTTCAAGCTGCTGGAGCACGTGCAGCGCGCCTACCAGGCCCGCCGCCTGCGGGTCCCCACGGCGGAGCTGAACCAGTTCCTGCAGCGGGAAGTGCAGCCCCGCTTGCAGGCCGCCAGCCCCCGGCGCAAGTTCCCCGTCGTCTACGGCTCGCAGGTCGCGGTCGACCCGCCCACCTTCGTCCTCTTCACCCGCAGCCGCCAGAAAATGCACTTCTCCGTGGAGCGCTTCCTGGTCAACCGCCTGCGTGAGCGCTACGGCTTTTACGCCACTCCCCTGGTCGTGCGCCAGCGCCTGCGAGCACCCCGAAAACGCTGAGCTCGCAGCCCCGGCGGCGGCGGCCGGGCGCGGGAATTCGAGCCTGCGTTCGATTGACCCTTGACAGCCTTTGCGGGTCTTCATATGATGAGGCCCTTAATTCCGGTTCGGTTCGCAACCCACCGCCGAATTTGGTGAATTTCGTGATCAAGGCAGATCTGGCCCGAGCTGTTTACGACGCCCACGGTGGCATTTCCCACCGCGAAGCGAAGGAGATCGTGGACCTCGTTTTCGACCGGATCAAGACGCGGCTGTCCGAGGGCGAGAACGTCAAGCTCTCCGGGTTCGGTTCGCTCAACGTGATCAACCGCAGGGGCCGCATGGGACGCAACCCGCAGACCGGGGACCGCCTGCAGCTGGGCCCCAGCCGCTACATCACCTTCCGTCCCTCGCGCAAGGTGTTCTAGTGCCTGGCTGCAGAAGTCCGTTGACCTATTGCGAATTCCTGCGACGAGGTACTATCGGGGGGTGTCTTCCGGGATGAAGCGCGGCCCCAAGAAACTCTTCTACAAGATCGGTGAAGTGTGCCGCATCTGCGACCTGGAAGCGCACGTGCTCCGCTACTGGGAGCGCGAGTTCCCGATCCTGTCGCCGGCCAAGAACCGGGCCGGCCAGCGCATCTACCGGGAAAAAGACCTGCAGCTGGTCCAGGAGATCAAGGAGCTGCTCTACGGGCAGCGCTACACCATCGCGGGGGCCCGGCGACGCCTCCGCGAGACCGCGGGCCGGAACCTGCCGCTCTTTTCCGAGGCCGCCGACCGGCGCCAGCAGGCACTGAACCGCGTCCAGCAGGAACTGGACGAGATCGAGAGGCTTCTCGAGCGTGACGGCCTGAAGGAAGTTCAGCCCGAATCGGGCGCGATTCGCTGAAAGCGCCACAGCAGCAGCACGGCGGCGCTGCCCAGTCCCGCCACGAACCCCAGCCAGATTCCCGCACCGCCCCAGCCGTACCCGAAAGCCAGCACGGCCCCTCCCCCCAGGCCGATCAGCCAGTAGGAGAGCAGGGAGATCAGCATGGGCGTGCGCGTGTCCTTCAGGCCCCGCAGGGCTCCCGCGGCCGACACCTGCAGTCCGTCGAAGACCTGAAAGAAGGCCGCGATGCGCAACAGCACCACCGCCTGCCCGGCGGCCGCCGAGGAGGCCGGGTCGTCCCAGTTCAGGAACAGGCCGATGATCTGGCGCGGAAAGAACCAGAAGGCGGCCGCGCTGGCGCTCATGAAGAGCAGGCCCAGCCCGATCCCCGCGTAGCCGGCCCGCCGTACTCCCGGGCCGTCCCCGCGTCCGGCCGCCTGGCCGGTCCGCACCGCCACCGCCAGCGAGAGGCCCAGCGGCACCATGTAGGCGAAGGCGGCGCTGGTGATCGCCACCTGGTGAGCCGCCTGCGCGGCGGTCCCCAGCAGTCCCATCAGGACGGTGGACAGGGCGAAGTAGCCCATCTCCATGCCCTGCGTGATCCCGATCGGCCAGCCCAGGCGAAAGACCTCGCCCAGCGCCTCGAGGCGGGGCCGCGCCAGATCGGCGAAGAGCCGGTAGCCGGCCAGGTCGCGCCGGGTGAGCACATAGGCGAGGATCGACGCGAGCATGCAGCCGTAGACGAAGGCGCTGGCCCATCCGCAGCCGGTCAGCCCCAGGGCGGGGAAGCCTGCCTTGCCGTACATCAGGACGTAGTTGGCCGGTACGTTCAGCAGGGCGGCCGCCAGCGTTATCAGCATCACGATGCGCGGCCGGGAGAGCGCCTCCACCAGGTAGCGCAGGACACCGAAACAGAGCAGCGGCGGGAGCCCTGTCGAGATCGCCTCGAGGTAGGCCGCCGCCGCGGGGATCACCCTCTCGGACTGGCCCAGCATCCGCAGCAGAGGGGTGACGTTCCAGAGCAGGACTACGGCCGGCAAGGCCAGCAGCAGGGCCAGCCAGAGGCCGTGACGCAGAGCGCGGCCGATCTCTCCCGTGCGGCCGCCTCCAAAGGCCTGAGCCACCAGCGGTCCGACGGCCGCCAGCACCCCCAGCGAGGTGATCACGATCGGAAAGAAGACGGCGTTGCCCAGCGCCGCGGCCGCCAGCTGCGTCTCCCCCAGCCGGCTCACCATCAGGGTGTCGACCAGCGACATCGACATCTGCCCCAGCTGGGCCAGCACCAGGGGGCCGCCCAGCCGCAGGGTCCGGCGCACTTCGGTCCCCCACGGCCGGGACGCTCCAGCGGCCGCCGTCATGGCCTCAGGGGCCCGCTCAAACGCGCCGCCAGCCGGCAGTTCTCCACGGCCAGCGCGCGGTTGGCGGCGAGCGTCCGGCCCCCGCTCAGCTCGGCCACCCGGGAAAGCAGCCAGGGCGTCGCCTCCTTGCCGCCGACTCCGGCCCTCTTTGCCCCTTCCACGGCCTCGTCCACCCAGGTGCGCAGCTGTGTCCAGGGAATCTGGGCCGTTCGGGGGACGGGTTGGACCACCAGGAGGGCCGCCCGGGAGCGGAGTTGCCGCTGGCAGCGGGCGATTCGAGCCAAGGCGGCGACCGAACGTACCGAGTGCTCCAGGGGCAGTCCGCTCGAGCGGCTGTGAAACGCTGGGAAAGAGCGAGTGCGGTAGCCGACCAGCGGCACCCCCAGCGTCTCCAGGCGCTCCAGGGTGCGCGGCAGGTCCAGGATCGACTTGGCTCCCGAGCAGACCACCGTCACGGGCGTGCGCGACAGCTCGACGAGGTCCGCCGAGACGTCGCCGCCGGCTCCCCGGTGC
>JBFGHG010000034.1:0-10663 GCA_041578395.1 Acidobacteriota bacterium | reverse complement strand
GGTGCGCCGGGGCCGGGCCCCCACGGCCTGCAGGATGCGCACCGCCTCCATCGCCACCGCCACGCCCGAGGCGTTGTCGGTGGCGCCCGTCGCCCCGTGCCAGGAGTCGATGTGCCCGCCCAGCATGACCAGCTCGCCGGCCAGCGCCGGGTCCTGGCCGGGGATTTCCGCCACCACGTTGTAGGCCATCAAGTCCTGGTCGTGGAAGCGCGTCCGGACCTCGGCTTCCAACTCCAGACCCGCGTCACGGGCCAGCAGGCGCTCCATCAGCTTGGCATGCTCGATGGCCACCACCATGGTGGGAAGGCCGGACGGCTCCTTGGGATCGCGCGACCCTCCGCCCGACACGAAAAGGGTTCCGTGTTCCCCCCGGCTGGCCTGCAGCAGGAGCCGGACGCCTTCCTCCCGCAGCAGCTTCTCCGTCTCCTGACGCAGCTCGCGCCACTGCCGCCAGCGGCGCCGCCGTTCCGCCCGGCTCGAGTCGCCGGAGGAGGGGTCCGGGGCCTGGGCCAGTTCGGTCAAATCCTGCTCCGAGCGGCGGCGGGCGTCCGCCTCGAAATGCGTCTCCGCCTCGCGCGAAGCCGAGACCAGGACGATTTTTCCCGCCAGCTTGCCCTTGTACTTCTCGAGGTCGGACTTTTCCTGTACCTCCAGCAACACCGGCGCGCCCCGGACCATGCCGTCGGTCCCCCCCGTCCAGGCCGGCGGGAGCGCGATCAGCGGGAAGTAGTACGGCGCCGTCATCGCCAGGTAGGACTTCTCCAGAGACCAGCCGCGCCCGAATTCGCCCCACGGCTCCAGGCTGGCGTTGGACAAGCCCCACTTCTGCAGCTGGTCACGGCTCCAGCGGTTGGCCCGATCCAGCCCGGGCGAGCCCGTCAGGCGAGGCCCCGACAGGTCGGTCAGCTGGCTCATGATCTCCATGACCTGGGAGTTGTCCAGCCCCTCGCGGCGGATGCGGTTCACCATCTCCAGATCGACCGGCTCGGCGGCGTCGTGGGCCACGCCGACCGCCACGAAGGCGAGCAGAATCAGTGCGAAATGTTTCATGGGAGGTCTCCAGGTCCGGGCTGTGACGGGCACGCGGTTCTCACAGTTGGAAGTAGATGAAATCACGCAGCAGCGTCGAGGGGCGGAACTGGCGGCGCGAATCCGCGTTTTTCCGCTTGACCACCCGGAACTCGAGCAGGCCGAAGTAGTACAGGGGCAGCAGCAGCCGCGTGTAGGCCTGCCAGGTCGGCTGATCGTCGCCCGCGTTGAGCGCGTTCTCGAAGGCGGACGGGATCAGGATCCGGGGCGCCAGGGTGCGCGCCGTGTGCCAGGAGCGTTTCTGCTGGCACAGCGCGTACAGACTGAAGGCGACCGTGTCCTGCAGGGCCTTGTTTTCGATGGTCCCGTCCAGGTAGGACAGGTTGAACTTGCGAAAGAACGTCTCGAAGAGGCGGCGGAACAGCTCCCCGGAGCGCTCCGGGGCCAGCAGCCGCTCGGCCCGCCGCGTCACCACGAACTTCCGGCCCGAGGTTCGCAGCAGCCCGGCCAGCTGGCAGATCAGACGCGTGATGTGGACCGGCATCACGTCGTATTCGTTGAGCGCCTTGTCCCGCGCGTACCGTTCCTCGAGCGAGAATCGGACGATCATCTCGCGCACCCAGTGCCGCGGCAGATTGCCCCGCGCCGTGGTGCGGGCCCCTCCGGCTTCCCGGATCGACTCCAGCAGGGTCCTGGCGTTGTGCAGGTAGATGCTCTTCTCCAGCCGTCCCGCCGGCAGTTCTCCGTTGAGCCGGACGACTCCGCCGTCGCCCCATTCTCCCACCAGCAGGTCCGACACCTGGTAGGGCGACAGTCCGGCCAGCTCCGAGTTGGGGCTCCGGTTGTAGGCCTCCATCGTCAGCGCCAGCTGGTCGTTCAATTCGCCGATGCTGCGGAAGTGCCCCTCCTCCAGAGCGCCGCGCAGGCGGTCCGCCAGATCGGGGGGGAGCCAGGCCGGCAGGTCCAGTGCGCCGTCCGATTCCAGCTGGTCGTCCGGGCGGCCGTTGCTCTCCAGGTCGCGGATGGTGGAATCCAACCCCTGGCAGATGCGGTTGAGCGAATCGAACTGCGGGCACAGCTCCGGATCTCCGGTCCACTCGATGCAGCGCTGCAGCAGGTAGAGGAAGTCCGGCAGGTCGCCGCGCAGCAGGATCGAGCCGTTGGCCGGCACGGCCGAAAACACGATCCGCTGAAAATCTTCGTCGGTGTTGCGCAGCGACAGCAGGGAGGAGTAGTGGGTGGGCTCCACGGGGAACTCGTAGCGGGGCCCGAAGGGCTCGCAGGCGGTCCCCGGCAGCGTCAGGTCCCAGGGCGTCCGCGGCCAGTTCAGGATGCTGCCCTTGGCGCGGCAGGCGGAACATCGCCAGCAGATCACCGGGGGAATGTCTTGCAGCCGCAGCCGCAGATACCCCCCGCAGCGCCGGGTGGCCTGGCAGCCGATCGCCGAGAGCGTCTCGCGCCGAGCCTGCAGGGCGGTGGCGGCTCGCACGATTCTGGCCAGCGGCCGTCCGCCTTCCGCGGCGCCGGCATCCCCGCTTCCGTCCGGGGAGGCTTCCGAGAAGAGCTCCCTCAGGTCGACGGTCTCCCCACGCTGCATGGTCTACAAGAATACAGGATTGGAATTTTCCGTGCAGCGGCCGCCGGTCGGGGCGCGGGCCGGGCTATAATCGGGATTTCGGTACGAGAGGCGCAATGTTCCGGGAGCGTTCGATGAACAGGAAGACACTGGTTTCGTTTTGCGGCGTGCTGCTCCTGGCCGGCACCGCCGCCTTCGCCCAACAGGTCGAGGTGCAGGAGTTCCGGCTCGACAATGGCATGACTTTCCTGCTGGTGCCCCGCCCCGGCGACCCCAACGTGGCGGCCGGCTGGGTGGCCAAGGTCGGCTCGGCCGACGAGAAGCCCGGCATCACCGGGGTCTCCCATCTGTTCGAGCACATGATGTTCAAAGGCACCCACACGGTCGGGACCAAGGACATCGAGAAGGACCTCGAGATCATCGCGCGGCTGGACGAGGTGCGCGGCGAATTGCGCCGGGAGGAAGAGGAGCAGATTCGGCGCCTGCGCCTGGGCGAGATCGACGATCTGAAGGACCCCGAAAACCGGACTCCCCGCCACCGCGAGCTGCTGGTCCGGTACCAGGAGCTGCTCGAGCAGCAGCGCGAACTGATCGTCAAGAACGAGTTCGACCGGATCTACACTCAGGGGGGCGCCAGCGGGATGAACGCGGGCACCACCGAGGACTTCACCATCTATTTCATCAACGTGCCGGCCAACAAGCTGGAGCTGTGGTTCTGGATGGAGTCGGACCGCCTGGCCAACCCGGTCTTCCGCGAGTTCTACTCCGAGCGCGACGTGGTGCACGAGGAGCGCCGCCTGCGCATCGACAGCACTCCCACCGGCCGCTTCCAGGAAGAGTTCGACGCGATTTTCTGGACCTCGCACCCCTACGGCTGGCCGGTGGTGGGGTGGCCCAGTGACCTGGACGGGATGACCCGCGAGGAGGCGCTGGCCTTCTTCGGCGTCTACTACGCGCCCAACAACCTGGCGGCCTGCCTGGTGGGAGACTTCGACCCGGCACAGGCCAAAGAGCTGGCCGAGAAGTACTTCGGGCGCCTCCAGAGGAACCCCGACGGAGTCCCGCCGGTGCGGACCCGTGAAGTCGAGCAGCTGGCGGAAAAGAGGATGATCGCCTTCGCCGAGACCAATCCGGAGGTGGAGATCCGCTACCACGGCGTCGCCGACGGCCACGCCGACGAACCCGCCCTGGTGGTGCTGGGCGCCCTGCTCAACGGACGCACCGGGCGTCTGTACAAGTCGCTGGTGCTGGAACAGCAGGTCGCCAACAACGCCTTCGCCGGGCAGAACGGCCAGAAGTGGGCCGGCTATTTCTCGATCCGCGCGATCGCCAAGCCGGGGCGCAAGCCGGAGGAAGTCGAGGAGGCGATCTACGCCGAGCTCGAGAAACTGAAGGAGGAACCGGTCGCCGAGCGGGAGCTGCAGAAGGTGAAGAACCGCTTCAACGCCGACACCTTCCGGCGCATCGAGAGCAACTTCTTCCTGATGCTGCAGCTGCTGATCGCGGAGAACAACCGCGGCTGGGAGGCCTTCAACGAGGACCCCAAGAAGATCCAGGAGGTGACGCCCGAAGACGTCCAGCGCGTGGCGCGCCGCTACTTCGAGGCCGAGAAGCGGGCCGTGGCGCTGTACTACACCAAGGGCGGCGAAGCAGCGGCGGAGGATGACCCCCTGCTGGCCGGCCTGAGCCCGGAGCAGCAGGCGCAGTTCCGCCAGCTGAGTGCGCAGGTCGCGCAGATGCCCAGAGAGCAGCTGGAAGCCATGGCCCAGCAAATGGAACAGATGGCGGACCAGGTGCCGGAGGAGCAGCAAGGGTTTTTCGCGGCCGTACGAAAGCTGTTGAGCGAGCGGCTGGAGAAGCTGGAGGGAGGCGACCAATGAGGCAGGCGGCTGCGATTTCACTGGTACTGATCTGGGCGCTGGGTGCAGCGGCGCTGCCGGCGCAGGACGGGGACATCCCCGATCATCCGTCCAAGTTGACGTTTCCGCCGCTCGAGTACGACCCCCCGCAGCGGGCCGAGTACCGGCACGTGCTGAACCACGGCGTGGTGGCCTACCTGGTCCCGGACCGGGAGCTGCCGCTGGTGACGGTGCGCGTGTTGATCCGGGCCGGCGACTACCTGGACCCGTCCGGCAAGGCCGGACTGGCGAACGCCGTGGGGAGCCTGCTGCGCAGTGGGGGGACCGAACGCTGGGACGCGGAGACCTTCGACGAGGAGGCCGACTTTCTGGCCGCCGACATCTCCAGCTCGCTGGGGGACACCTCGGGGGCGGCCTCCGTGAACGCCCTCTCCAAGGACCTGGACCGGGCGCTGGAGCTGTTCGGGGAAATGTTGGTGAATCCCGCCTTTCAGGAAGACCGCGTCGAGCTGTACCGCAGCCAGGTCCTGCAGGCGCTGGAACGCCGCAACGACCGCACCTCCAGCATCGAGGGGCGGGAGTGGGCGCGCCTGCTGCGGGGCGGGGACCACTTCACCACCATCCCGGCCACGAAGTCGACCGTCGAGGCCATTACCCGCGACGACCTGGACGAGTTCCACCAGCGCTACTACCAGCCGGCCAACTTCATCGTCGCCGTCTCGGGCGACTTCCAGGTGGAGCCGATGAAGGAGCGCCTCAACGCCCTGCTGGGCCGCTGGCCGGACGCGGGTGGGAGCTCTGCAGAGATTCCCGAGCCGGGCCACACTCCGGTGGCGGGGGTCTACATGGTGCACAAGGAGGACGTCAACCAGGGCCGGGTGTCGATCGGCCACCTGGGGCTGGAGCGCGGCCACCCGGATCAGTTCGCCGTCGAGCTGATGAACGACATCCTGGGCGGCTCCGGCTTCACCTCGCGCATCACCGAGCGCGTGCGCTCGGACGAAGGGCTGGCTTACTCGGCCTTCTCCAGCTTCTCGTTCGGCGTGCACTTCCCGGGCACTTTCCGGGCGGGCTTTCAGTCCAAGAGCGCCACCTGCGCGGAGGCCACCCAGATCGTCATCGACGAGATCGCGCGGATCCGCAGCGAGATGGTGAGCGAGGACGAGCTGGAGACGGTGCGCACCGGCGCCATCGAGATTTTCCCCCGCTTCTTCTCCTCGGCCGGCGCCATCGCGCGCACCTTCGCCAACGACGAGCTGACCGGGCGCGAGTACGACTACTGGAACACCTACCGCGACCGGCTCAAGGCGGTCACCCGCGAGGACGTGCTGCGCGTCGCCCAAGAGCACCTGCACCCGGACCGGCTGGTGATCCTGGCGGTGGGGGACGTGGAGGCGATGCTGGCCGGCAACCCGGACAAGCCCCAGTATCAGTTCGAGAAGCTGGCGCCGGACGGGAAGATCGTCCGCATCCCGCTGCCCGACCCGCTCACGATGGTCTATCCGGAGTAGCGACGTGGGGTGCGGCGGCTCGCCGGCCCGCCTGCGGGAGCGGACCGAGGTCTGAGGTCTGCGGTATACTCCCGCCTCGTGAACGTAAAATCCGCCGTTGGACTGCTGGTTGCTCTGCTGGCCGGGATCTCGGCGGCCGGCCGGCAGAATTCACCCGAATCCGGCGAACTGGAGGAGGGCAGGCAGCTGTACCTCCGCCACTGTGCGTCCTGCCACGGTGTCAGCGCCCGCGGAGACGGCCCCGTCTCCTCCTCGCTGAAGACACGCCCGCCCGACCTGACCCGACTTCGCGAACCGGGCCAGCCGTTTCAGCGGGGCCGGATCCAGGACGTCATCGACGGCGAGAAGATCGTCTACGCGCACGGCAGCCGCGACATGCCGGTCTGGGGGCGGATCCTGCGCGAGGAAGGCGGATACGAACGCGCTCAGGACGAGATCCTGCGCCTCGTTCAGTACCTGGAATCGATTCAGGCCGACCCGTGAACTCAGGAACCGAGGAACTCTTCCAGCAGGTTCGTCTGGGCGTCGGACAGCTCCTGGAACTCGACGCCGATGCTGTACAGACCCGACTCTCCCTGGTGCAGGTAGACGACCCGCGCGGGGATCTCGAGGACCTTGTTACCCACGGAGAGGTCCAGCTTGATCGACTCGTCGGCGGGCAGAGGCTCGTGCAGTTCGATCTTTGCCCCGTGCCGGGAGACGTCCTTGGTGTTGCCGATCAGAAACGAATTGGCCTGAATCAGACTGACCTTGACCACCCGCGGGCTGCGCCTGCGCTCCGAACCTTCGTGCTCCATACTCCCCTCCAGCAGTCCGCCCGGGCCCGAATCGCTCCCGCGGGCCAACCGGGGCTCAGTATACCGTAGGTTCCGCCCCTGACTCGGAGGGTGCAACGTTGAACGAACGAAGCGACACGATTCTGGTGACCGGGGGTGCGGGCTTCGTGGGCTCCCACACGGTCCGGCTGCTGGCTGGACACGGCTTCGTCCCGGTGGTGCTGGACGACTTGAGCGAGGGACACCGCGAGGCGGTGAGCAGCGCCGAACTGGTCGAGGGGGACCTGGGCGACGAGTCCCTGCTGGACCGCCTCTTCGAACGCCATCGTTTCAGCGCCGTGCTGCACTTCGCGGGACGCTGCTACGTGGGAGAGTCGGTGCGCGACCCGCTGCGCTACTACCGGGAGAACGTGGCCAAAGCGGTGCCGTTGCTGTCCCGGGTCGTGGACGCCGGCGTGCGACGCTTCGTCTTTTCGTCCTCCTGCGGCGTCTACGGCGATCCCCGCCAGCTGCCCATGAGCGAGGATCATCCCTGCCGGCCGGTCAATCCCTACGGCCACACCAAGCTGTTCGTGGAGCGGATGCTGCAGGGCCTGGAGAACTCCCACGGCCTGCGCTGGGCGGCGCTCCGCTATTTCAACGCGGCAGGGGCCAGTTCGGACGGCCGCCTGGGCGAGTCGCACGACCCGGAGACGCACTTGATTCCGCGGACGCTGCGGGCGGCGCTGGGACGGGAGCCGGAGCTGACCATCTACGGCACCGACTACCCCACCCCCGACGGCACCTGCGTGCGGGACTACGTGCACGTCGAAGACCTGGCCCGGGGCCATCTGGCCGCCCTGCAATGGCTCGCGGGCGGGCAGCGCTCGGGGGCCTTCAACCTGGGGACCGGGAAGGGCTGGAGCGTGCGGGAAGTGGTGGCGGCCGCCCAGCGCGTCTGCGGACGCCCCATCCCCTGCCGCGAGGGTCCGCGCCGGCAGGGAGACCCGCCCGAACTGGTGGCCGACGCCTCCCGGGCCGAGCGAGAGCTGGGCTGGCGCGCCCGCCACCGCAACCTGGACCGGACCGTGGCCGACGCCTGGCGCTGGCTGCGGAATCCGCGCTATCCCGTCTCGAGGTGACGGGCGAAGAAGGGGAGGATGACCTCCTCCAGCCGCCGCGCGACTTCCTGGCGATGGTCCCCGTCGTAGACGTCCAGCAGGTGGGGGATGCGCATCTCGGCCAGCCGGTGCGAAAAACGTCGGGTGGCGGACGGGATGTGGGCGAACTGGTCGGCGATGCCGTAGTCGATCCCGATGCCGCGCATCGAGAGCAGGGCGTCGCGGCGCTCGGCGATCTGGGCCAGCGGGAACTGGTCCACGAAGCGCCGGTACACCGGTTCGACGATCACCGTCTCTCCCCGCTGGACGCCGAAGGGCAGGTCCACCAGGAAAGGGGGGCGCTCCGGGTTGGGCAGAAACGAGGTCAGGATTCCCAGGGCGGCCACCACGTAGAAGTCCCGCTGCTGGGCGGCCTCGACGACTTGCTCCCAGCTCTCGAGCGCGGCGATCTTCCGCCAGACGGGGTTGCCCTGGCCCAGGTCGTCCCCGACGTCCAGGCAGCAGGGGCTCATGGCCCAGACCGTCCCGTACACCTCCGGGTATTCCATGGCCATGTGCAGCGCGCCGTACCCTCCCATCGAATGTCCCGCCAGGGCTCGGCTCTCCCTGTTCGCCAGCGTCCGGTAGCCGGAGTCGATCCGCTCCACCAGCTCGCGCGCCACGAAATCGCCCCAGTTGCCGCTCACCGGAGAGTTGCGGTAAAAGCCTCCGCCCAGCCGGTTGCGCCCCTCCGGAAAGACGGCGATGACCGGCGGCAGGCGTCCGTCCTCGATCATCCGGTCCAGGATCCGGGGGACCCCGAAGTGTTCCACCCAGACGTCGGGACGGTCGAAGATGCCGTGCAGGATGGTGACGACGGGGTAGCGGCGCTGCGCGTCGCCGGAATAACCGGGCGGCAGGTAGACGATCACGTCGCTGCTGGTCGACTCGCCCAGCAGGTTGCCCTGCAGGGTCTCGGCCTCGAGTTCGAACCGGTCCAGCGTCCCTGCCCGCTCGGGAGCCGCCACCTGGAAACCGGTCAACAGCAGCGCGGCAGGGAGGAGCCATCGAGTATGTCGTGCCATGCGTTTCTCTACGAAAGCTGCGGTCCAACGGTTCAATCCGGTATATTCTCCGGCGTCGTGAAGAATCGCTGGCTGTTGCTGCTGTGCTGTGCGGGTTTGACGTTGGGCGGTTGCGGGGAGTCGCCGCCGTCGGCGGGTTCGGACTTGACCCTTGCCTGGGAGGTGCTTCGCAACCATGCCGAGGGCCGGTTCGACGCGGAGTTGACGTTGACCAACCGTGGCCGGACGGCTCTTCCCGCCGGCGGCTGGAGTCTCTACTTCAACTCGATTTCCGTCGTCGAGCCCCAGGAGCCCCCCGGTTCGATCCGCATCAGCCGGGTCAACGGCGACTTCTACCGCCTCGACCCGGCCCAGGGTTTCCAGCCGCTGCCTCCCGGAGAGAGCGTCAGCTGGACACTGACGCTGCCGGGATGGTCGGTGAGCGAGAGCGACGCCCCGCGGGGCGCCTACCTGGTCTACCGGGACGGCGCGGGCGCCGAGCAAGCCCCCGAGCCTCTGCCCCCGGTCTTCGTGCGTCCTTTCGTCACGGCCGAGCAGACCAGCCGGACCCCCGCCGACCGCGTGGAGGTGCCCACCCCGGCCGGCCGCTACCGCCAGAACGCGCAATTGACGCTGCTCGAGCCGGGGGAGTTCAGCCCCGTGGTCCCCACGCCGGTCCGCCTCGAGCGGGGGGAAGGGGAGTGGCGGCTGGACGGGGCCGTCCAGATTCATCACGCCGCGGAGCTGGAGTCGGAGGCCGGCTACCTGACCGAGTCGCTCGAGCCGCTGCTGGGAAAGAGCCTGGAGCTCGAGGCCGGCGGCAGCGGCGGGCCGCGTGCGGTCCTCCTGCGCACGGGGCGGGTTTCGGCGGGCGAGGCCGAGGCCTACCGGCTGACGGTCGACGCGGCGCGCGGCGTCGAAATCGTGGGGAGCGACGCCGCCGGCGTCTTCTACGGAATTCAGACGCTGCGCGGGTGGATTTCCCCCTCCGCCTACGCCGCTGCCGAGGAGAGTCTGTCCGTTCCGGCCGTGCGCGTGGAAGACGCCCCCCGCTTCGCCTACCGCGGCCAGCACCTGGACGTGGCGCGCAACTTCCAGCCCAAGACCACCGTTCTGAAGCTGCTCGACCTGATGGCGTTCTACAAGCTCAACCGTTTTCACATCCATCTGACGGACGACGAAGGGTGGCGCTGGGAAGTCCGGGAACTCCCCGAGCTGACCGAGGTGGGCGGCCGGCGCGGACACACCGCCGACGAGCGCGACCGACTGATTCCTTCGTACGGGTCGGGGCCCTTTCCCGACCCCAACCTCTCCTCGGGCAGCGGCTGGTACACCCGGCAGAACATGGTCGAAATCCTGCGCCACGCCCGCCGGCGGCACATCCAGGTCATTCCCGAGATCGACGTTCCGGGCCACGCTCGGGCGGCCATCCGGGCCACGGAGGCGCGGGCGGCCCGCCTGGAGGCGGCGGGCGACCTGGAGGGAGCGGAGGAGTTCCGGCTGGTCGACCCGGAGGACGAATCGGAATACCGGTCCATCCAGGGCTTCGACGACAACGTGGTCGATCCCTGCCGGGAGTCCACCTACCGGTTCCTGGGCACGGTATTCGACGAGCTGATCGTGCTGTACCGGGAGGCGGAGGCGCCGCTGCGCGTGGTTCACATCGGCGGGGACGAGGTTCCCGAGGGCGTCTGGGAGGGCTCTCCTTCCTGCCGCGCTCTGACGGAGGAGGGGGAGTCGGACCTGCCCGCCTACTTCCTGCGCCGGGT